>JAGVUK010000054.1 GCA_019136335.1 Methanomicrobiales archaeon | reverse complement strand
ATCGAGCGCGGCAGCGCCCGGTCGACGAGACCGTTCGTGACCGGGCTGAAGGTGCTCTCCCAGCCCTTCCGGGAGACCCAGTACGGCTCCTGCCGCATCGAGAGCATCCGGTCGCTCTCCCGGGCGTGGTAGGGGATCTCGAAGAGGTCCGCGGCGGCGGTCCGGATGGACCCGACGAGGTCGGCGGCCCGCTGCTGGTGGGTCTGCAGGAGCGCGGTCGCCTCCCGCTCGACCGCCGCGGTCGTCTCACCAAGTTCGTGCTCGTAGAACGACGGGATGGCGGCGGCCACGGCGTTCTGCGCCGCCGCTTCGTCCGGGCCCGCCGGGCCGGCAAGCGCGCCTTCCGCGACCCCCATGAGGTGCACGAGCGACCGCTCCCGGAGCGCCCGCATCTCCTCTTCGAGCGAGATCGCTACCCTCCTGTGGTCGCCTTCCAGGATATCGGCGGCATGCTGCCGCTGGAGTTCCGCCTCGCGGATCTTTGTCTCGAACGTCCGCATCCGGCCTTCGAGGTCGTCAAGCGGCATCTCCAGCGCCCGCCGGGAGAGGTCGAGCCGGAGCGCGACGGCGCCCAGCACGGCCCGGGCCTTCTTTTGGACCGCATCGCGGAGGACGGCGTTCTTCTCGCCGGCGAGGAACCCGACCAGGTGGTCCGAGACCTTCCCCATCCCGCTCGATCGCCAGAGGGCGGCATCATTGGCCGTTGCGGCGGCAAGCCCCCGTTTCGCCGAGACCGGGAAGATGGTGACCGGTCCCTGGATGCCCGCCCGCTCGCGGAGCACCGTCTCGAAGAACGCGAGCGCGGTCTTTTGCTCGTCGTCGGTGAGGTAGTCGACCTTGTTGAGGACGAAGAAGACCTTCGTGACCGCGTCGCGGATGGTCCGGAGGAACTCCACCTCGACCTCGGTGATCGGCGGGTCTGCGGAGACCAGGAAGAGCGCCGCGTCGCACTGGGCGAGGAAGTTCAAGGTCATCTCGGTGTTGTGCTGGTGGACGGACCCGATCCCGGGGGTATCGATCAGGACGACACCCTCGGCAAGGATCGGGGCAGGGTGGGTCACCTCCACCTGCAGGACACCCCGCTCGTTCTTCGGGTTGAACTCCTCCGAGACCGAGTGGAGGAGCGAGCGGTAGAGGTCGTGGGATGTGCCGCCCTCGATGACCTCGTCGTCGCGGTTGCCCTGGAACTGGATACGGACGCTTCGCCTGTCGCCGTAGGTGATCAGCGTGGGGATGGCGGTCAGCGGGATCACCGAACTCGGGAGGAGAGACTCGCCGAGGAGCGCGTTGATCAGCGTGCTCTTGCCCCGCTTGAACTGGCCGAGCACGGCGAGGTGGAACCGGCCGGAATCAAGCCGGCCCGCCAGTTCCCGGAGCTGGTCGGCGTAGGAGGCATACTCGGAACCGAACGATTGGACACGGTCGGCTTCACAGGCAAGGATTTCGGGTAGGTGCCGGGCGTGGCTGGTCATGGGATCTCTCCTTGACAAATGGGTATGGATCGTGCGGGCACTTGCCGCACGATGGTAGGAGTTATCAGCCACAAAAGCGGTTAGAGGTGAACTCCATCACCTGAATCTGTATCCCTGTATCTTGCTCTGCAGATAATTAATGCTTTGTTCGGCCGGTTGCGCCGTCGTCCCGCTTACAGTCCGCACCACCGGACGAGCGCCGCCGGGATGCCCTCGCCGGCCTCGCCCATGACGAGTTCCGCGGCGGATGCAATATTGTCCGCCACCGCCCGGCCGTCCCTGACCGCCGCGAGCCCTGCGCACCCGAGGGCGATGCCGGCACAGCCCGACCGCATGGGGTGAGGGCGGCTGTCGGCGACGATGACGGCGACCCCAACCCCGGTGGATGCCCGGATGGCGTCCCGGATCCCGGCGGCGCTCGCCTCCGGATCGGCGGGGAGGAGTACCACGCATCCCGGCGGGGCGTTGGACGCGTCCACGCCGGCGTTGGGCAGAAGCGTGCCGTGAGCCCGGCAGAGGAGGAAGCCCGGCATGCCGCTGACGACGGCATCGCTCTCCTGCAGGATGATCTCGACCATCCGCGGGTCCATGGCGTACCGGCCGGCGAGGTCGCGGGCCGCCGGGGTGGGCTCGACGCCGTCGAGCCGGACGATCCTGCCTAACGGAGAACCACCGGTCCACGCCGCTCACCACATCGAGCAGACGGCGTCGTGGTAGAGCCGGTCGGTTCCGTCGCAGAGCGCTTCGATATCCGCTGTCGCGCGGGCGAGTTCCTCTTCCGGGTCGCCGCCGGCCGCGATGGCGGCACGGGCACGCTCCAGCCGCCCCATGACGGCCCGCTTGAGGTCCTCGATCATCGACGCCATACCCGAGACCTACCGGACGAACCCGGCCCGCCCGGCGTAACGGGCAGCCTCTCCTGCCGCCTCTTCGATCCGGAGGAGCTGGTTGTACTTCTCGACTCGTTCGCCCCGGGCCGGCGCTCCCGTCTTGAGGTGGCCCGTCCGCATGGCGACGGTAAAGTCGGCGATGAACGTATCGACCGTCTCGCCGCTCCGGTGGGAGACCATCGCGCCCCAGCCGTTCGCCTGGGCAAGCCGGACCGCGGCGATCGTCTCAGTCACCGTCCCGATCTGGTTGGGCTTGATCAGGACGGCGTTCGCCACGCCCTTCTGGATCCCGCGCTCGATCCGCGTGACATTCGTCACGAAGAGGTCGTCGCCGACGAGCTCCACCCGGTCGCCGATCGCTTCGGTCAGCAGCCGCCAGCCGTCCCAGTCGTCCTCGGCGAGTCCGTCCTCGATAACGACGATCGGGTAGGCACCGGCGAGGTCGCGGTAGCGGTCGACCATCTCCGCGGCGGTCAGGGTCAGGCCTTCGGTCCGGAGTTCGTAGGCGCCGTTCCGGTAGAAACTGCTCGATGCCGGGTCGAGGGCGATCCCGATCTGGCTGCCGGGGGTGTAGCCCGCCCGTTCGATCGCTTCCACGATCAGGTCGAGCGGCTCGGTGTTCGAGGAGACCGCAGGCGCAAACCCGCCCTCGTCACCGACGCCGGTGCTGTAACCCTTCTCTTTGAGGAAGGCTTTGAGGGCGTGGTAGATCTCGGCGCCCCACCGGAGCGCCTCGGCAAACGTCGGGGCGCCGTAGGGGGCGATCATGTACTCCTGGAAATCAGGACCCTGCCAGTTCGCGTGCACGCCCCCGTTGAGGATGTTCATCATCGGGACCGGGAGGAGCGGCTCTGCCGGGTCGCCCAGGTACTCCCAGAGCCAGCGGCCTTCCGCCGCAGCGGCTGCCCGGGCAACCGCCATCGAGACGGCGAGCGTCGTGTTGGCGCCGAGGTTCTGCTTGTTCGGCGTCCCGTCGAGATCGATGAGCGCCCGGTCCACCCCCTGCTGGTCGCGGGCGTCCATGCCCCGCAGGGCATCGCCGATGCCGTGGTTGATCAGGTTGACGGGCCGCTGCACGCCTTTCCCGTTGTAGCGGCCGGGTGCGCCGTCCCGGAGTTCGAGCGCCTCGTGAACGCCGGTGGATGCCCCGGAGGGAGATGCAGCGCGTGCGTGCGCCCCACAGGCAAGGGTAACTTCCGCTTCGACGGTCGGGTTGCCCCGGGAGTCGAGGATCTCCCGGGCGCGGATCGACCGTATGGTTGTGTCAATCTCGGTCATGCTGGTTTCTCCATAGGTTTTTGGTCTGGTTCATGAGGGCGAGCGCCCTGATCGCCAGGCGGGTGTTTTCAAGCGTTGAGATCCCGCCGTAGATCGAGCGGGAGTAACCGCCGTTAGCGTTCCGGCACTCGTTGACGAACGTCTGGCACCTCTCCGGGAACCGTGGCGTGCGGCCGGTGAGGGCGGCACACTCCACGCCGGCGGCGAGGTGTTCGAGGTACGCGGGTGTCGTGCCGGGGGTGTTCAGGTACCCGAACGCCGCATCCTCACACCGCCGGAGGAACCGTTCAACCCCGAACGTGCCGTGAGGTTCTCCAACCATAGCAAGGATCGCCACGGCGTGAGCGGTCTCGATGAGCGACGAACGCGGGCGGCCGAACCCGCCGTCCGGGTTGTGATACGCGGTCAGGTGACGGAGCACGGCGTCCCGGAGCTGCTCGTCCGGATGGATCCCGAGGGTCCGGCAGAGGTCGAGGTGTGTGCAGGTCCGCTCGAAGATGGAGATGGATTCAATGGAGCGCTCGCCGGAGCCCTGGAGGAGGTCGAATGACCGGAGCCAGGGGGAGGGATCGGCGGCCGGCTCTCTTCCGGTGAGCGCAAGGCTTCGGAGCACGTAGGCACCTGCATAGAACGTAGGGTATCTCCCGTCCGGGTGCTGTAGCCGGAGCAGAAGATCGTCGGTGACCGGGTCGGGTGCGAGGGCGCCCAGGAGCCGGAGGGTGTCGAGCGCGAAGAAGGTGTCGGCGGCGTTGGGTTCGTCCAGCCGGTAGTGGCAGTAGCCGCCGCTTGCGCACCGGCGGTCGGCGATAAACCGGATCGTTTGGTTCCGTTCGACGTCTGAGATCATAGAGAGCGGGGTAGAAGTCATCAGCCGTGTCGGCGGTTGGAGGCGGACTTCATCGCCTGCATCTGATCGTACGACGTTCGGAGAATGTATGCAGGGATTTGATTAAAAGGGTTGTGTCGGAGTGTACGGGATGGCTTTTCCCCGTTCTGGGTGCGTGGCGGGGCGATCAATTATACCGCGTCCGACGGCTTCTCAGGGCTGTTCATTGAGCCCGGATGACGTTTTTGCCCTGCATGTGCAGGGAGAATAGATCGGTTTTAGCGGGATGAAAGAGGGGGTTCCCCCTCTCACGCCAGAGCGGGCACGGCGTCCGCCCAGGTCTCGACCGCGGTCCGGATGGCGTCGTCCTGGTAGGACGAGATCCGGACGGTCTTCCTGGTGAAGGTGACGTAGTAGTCGTCACCGGACGGGTCGTGGCACTTGAGCTGGCAGTAGTAGGTTTCG
>JAGVUK010000211.1 GCA_019136335.1 Methanomicrobiales archaeon | reverse complement strand
ATATCGACGGTTACGAAGAGGATCCAGCTGATGATCGCCGCCGCCATGATGTGGAGGATCTCGTCCAGCATTCTCGTTCAACTAATGAAAAATACGGTCGATCAATTGAATAAATGTTGTGTTGTTAACATCCGGGCATGATTTGGCCGGAATCTACTCCCGGCACACCCCGGACAAGGTGGTCCAGGGTTAATTTTCTATACTATTCAATGAGTTTCATGTACAATATAACTTCCCGTGCATGACATCCGGGCTGCTATCAACTCTGCAGGCGCGGTGCGCGCCGCGGCCGGGGGACAGTTATAATTCTCCCGGCGTCGATATCTATACGCGCGGGGGTTGCCGAGCCAGGTCAAAGGCGCTGGATTTAGGGTCTTATACTAAAAAAGGTTCCTATATCTGACTTCCATCCCACCCACGCGCGAGGGTTGCCGAGCCAGGTCAAAGGCGACGGATTTAGGGTCCGTTCTCGAAGGAGTTCAAGGGTTCGAATCCCTTCCCTCGCATACTTACCAATGGATCAGCGATTCCGGCTCCAGAGGCTCTTGAAGATCCGGGCCGGTTCGCCACCATCAAGGGATCCGACGCCATCGATGACGGAAGGCCGGAACCTGGCGGTGTTAAATAGGAATATGATAAAAATCCAGTCTGAGAGCGTAATCCATGAGCCTATCGCCCGAGGAGAGCCGCCGGGTGGCCCGGGTTCTCGATCACTCCCTCCTGCATGAGCGCAAGCGGGAGATCTACCGGGTGGTCTGGGCGCTGGATTGCCGGCAGGACGCGCGTCTGGCCGACGCTCCTCGGTGGATCCTGGACCTCATCGAAGCAGCGGAACGGGATATCCAGACCTGGCATACTCACCAGTTTTCCCATGAAACTCCTCCTGGTTAGAGCAATGGAGGATACCCTGGCACCCTGCTCCACCGCACGGTGGGCACGGCTGTCATCGGGGCCCCCTTCACCCTATTAGGTACACACTCTCACTTAGCGCGCTCAAGGTATTTTGTCCCGCATAATCCGATGCTGATCGCATGAAACAAGACCAGCCACACGGTGCATCACCACTCTTCCTGGATGCAAGCGCCTTTACCACCGACTATATTCCCGATCCCGATCCTTACCGTAGGGTACAGGCAGAGGAACTCGCCTTCGAACTGCTCGATGGCATGGCCGGCTCAACACCAAGAACCGTCATCTGCAGAGGTTCGCCAGGGACCGGGAAGACCACATGCGTGCGGACGATCTTCTCCGAGATCGAGGCTCTGAACTCGCGTTTCATCCCGATCTATGTCGACTGCCGGATTGACCGGACCAGATATTCTATCCTCTCGCGGATCTCCTCGAACCTGACCGGCCGGCCGCCGGCAGAAGACATGGCTGAGTCGGAGGTCATTGAAACGATAGCGGATCACGTACTCGAGCACAGGGCCGTGCTCGCCGTCTGCCTCGACGACATCGACCATATCAGCGCCGGTGTGACCAATTATGTGCTGCACGTACTGCTACGCATGCACGAAACCTGGCCAGGGGTCAAGGTCGGCGCAGTCGCTATCATCAACAGCCCCTATTTCAATCTCTGCAGCACTCCGGAGGCTTCCGGTTCTTCGGTCTTCCACCCGGCCGAGATCATCTTCACGCCATTCTCTAACGACGAGATCCGCGGGATCCTCCGGGACCGGGTGCAACAGGGGCTCTCCCCCTGGCGTGCTATCAGACGAGATATTTGCCCTGGTGGTAGAGGGGACGATGGAATGTGGCAATATCCGTATGGGTCTCTCCCTGCTTCGGCAGGCAGTGACGATCGCTGAACAGGATGGCCGGAGATCAGTGACCCGGTAGGATGTCTGCACGGCGTACAAGAGTTGGTGTGACGGCTTCCTGCAGGCGATCTAAGCCGCCCACCAGCCCGTGACACCTCGTTCATGACGGCTCGCGGGGACCCTCCACCGGCAGACCTCACTCCCTCCGGTCAGCGAGGGTCGCGCCTCCGGCGCTGCACTTCATGCTCCCTCGCCGCCCTCCGCTCGTGGCGTCTGCCTGGTCTTCTCTTCCGGTATGGGACCTCTGACGACCATGACCGGCTCGGAACTCGCCGGTCATCGTCTGCTAGGAAGTGCTCGTCACGTCGTGCTGCGCACCACGCTCCTCGCACGGAAGGGTGGCGCAAGGCCATCCCTCAAACAGACCCCACCGCCCGGCGCTCCGCGCCTCCTCCCGCCCCTCAGGGGCGGGCAGTGCAGGGCGATAGGCCGTGGATGGGGAGAACCAACTGACCGGACCGGATCGAACCATCTGAAACATTCGTAATAGAGGGGGTGGCCCCACAGGGCCACCGCCTCCCACGCGGAGCACGGTGCGGAGCGCGCACCCTGCAAGCGGCGGCCGGCGAGTTCCGAGCCGGTCGCGGCCGTCAGAGTGCCCGGACAGGAAAAAGAGATCAGGCAGACGCCACGACCGCGAGGGAGTGTGGTCTGCCGGTCAAGATCCCCGCCGGCAGCCTCCATACCCCAAAAAAGATGGATCTTTAGCATCGTGAACAGATGCTGTCCTCTCACTCCTCAGCGACACCCCGCTTCCCGCAGATCTGCACCACCTTCTCCGGCTCATAGCGTAACGCAACCTCGCTCGTCCTCCCGCCGGCCTGCACCCGGATCAGGTCGACCAATCGCAGCGAGTCAAGCTTTCGGAGTTGCCGGGAGAAGACCGTGTAGCCGACCTTCGGCGTCTCCTCTACCCGGCCGTAGATCGCGCCGGAGACCAGCGGGCCTGATTGTTCCTGTGACAGCTCCGCGATCCTCCGGAGCAGCAGCCGCTCGTCCGTCGAGAGCGCCCGGACCGTGCAGGCGAGGTGGATGTGCTTTGCCTGCTCGTAGGCCTTTGTGATATCCTCCTCGATGACCTCGGTGCGGGCGGCGCACTCCGCGTTCAGCACCGCCCGCTTCACCAGGTCAAGCCCCACCCGGACGTCTCCCGACTCCATCGTCTGCTCGACGATGCGGTCCAGCATCTGTACTGAGAACACGCCGGGATAGAGCCCAATCCGGATCCGGTCCTGGAGGATGCCCCGGATCTCGTCGGCGTCGTAG
>JAGVUK010000115.1 GCA_019136335.1 Methanomicrobiales archaeon | reverse complement strand
CTTGAGCAGAAGAGGCTGCTCTGGCGGTGCCACGTCCAGCTCGAGACGATCCCCACCGGGACCGTAGGGAGTATAGGAAACATCATGCGGCGGCTGGTCGAGAAGTACCATGCAAGCATATTCTCCAGTTTTCAGTATCTTCCCCTCTGGAGCGTGCCGAGTTTCATCATCCCGCCGTTCATCGACCCCCTCTCCGAGAAGAACCGCGACCTTCCTGCAACCGAGATCGATGCCACCCTGGAGAGATACGGGATCGACCCGGAAAAGCCGATCGTCACCCAGGTCTCCCGCTATGACGTCTTCAAGGACCCGGTCGGCGTCATCCAGGCGTTCAAAAGAGTCCGCCGGAAGACGCCCTGCCAGCTCGTCCTCGTCGGCGGACGGGCATGCGACGACCCGGAGTGTTTCCTCGTCCTGCGCGAGGTCCGGGAGACGGCCGAGGACGACCCGGACATCCACGTCCTCGACCTCCCGCCGGACAGCCACCGGGAGATCAACGCGCTCCAGCGGGCGTCGGACGTGATCGTCCAGAAGTCTATAAAAGAGGGGTTCGGGCTGACGGTGACCGAAGGGCTCTGGAAGGGGAAACCCGTCGTCGCCGGCAACGTCGGCGGCATACCGCTCCAGGTCCGCGACGGCTGGAACGGCTACCTGGTCTCGACGATCCAGGAGACCGCCGACCGGCTCCTCCACCTCCTCCGGCACCCTGAGAAGGCCGCGGAGATGGGGGAGCGGGGGCGGGAGTTCGTGCGGGAGTATTACCTCCTCCCCCGGGGCGTGCAGGACCATCTCGCGGCCATCGACCAGGTGAAGAACGGCAAGATCACCGCCCGTGACAGCGTCATCTGCTACCATCCCCAGGTGGTGACGAGCAGGATGGCGGCAGGTGCGGCCCGGTTCTGATGGGTGCTCCTCTGCTCTTCCTGCCCTGTTATATACCTTGACGTGCTGAGGGTGAGCCCGGCGATAGGGAGATGAGGATAGCAGTTGCCGGCATGGGAGCCGGGGGACTTGACGATACCGTATCGCCGGTCTTTTGGGCGTCGCCCTCGTTTACCCTGGTCGATGCGGAGGACCGGGAGATCCCCGCCGTGAGGATCATCGTGAACCCAACGGACTGCGTGCCCGGGGGGGGCCGCCGCCGATCGGTTCGCACGCGACCTCGCCGGCCGGGGCGTGGATGCCGTCATCGCAGGGGAGTTCGGGCCGGAAGAGACCCGGGTATTCTCGGCGGCCGGCATCGGCATGTATCGCCTTCAGGATATGCCGGTCCGTGATGCCGCAAAGCAGTTCCTGAACCTTGCCGCCGATACCGTGCAGGTTGTCGGGCGCGGGACCGTGCCGACGGGCTACGTGACCCGGACCTCCGGCCGCCAGCGGCGGGCGGGCGGGGGGCCGCGGTAGCCCCGGTCACTCGATGGGGATCTCCTTACCCCCCGGCCCGGTCCCGCCCTTCATCTTCTGCAGGCGCACCTCGAGGACACCGTTTTTGTACCCCGTCACGGCGCCTTCGGCGATCACGCTCGCGGGCAGGCGTATCAGCCGGCTCAGGATGCCGGTTCCCCGCTCCCGGGTGAAGTGCCCTCCCGGCTCCTCCTCGATGGGCACGGCGCGCTTTGCCGTTATCCGCAGGGTCTGCGGGTTCAGGAGCCGGATGGTGATCGTCTCCTCATCGACGCCGGGCAGTTCCGCAACCACGATCACCCGGTCGCCGTGGTCGAGGATATCGACCCTGAAGTCTGCGGGGAGGCCGGGGAAATCGCGGCTGTTCCCGCGGGAGGTCGTGGGCAGCCTGCCGGCCTCCCGGCTCCGGGCGGCGTTGTCAAACCCCGGATCACGGTTCTCGGTCGTCTCATCAGGCTCCCGCCGCCCGGTGCCGGACGGCTCGTCTTCGCTTCCTGTCATGGTCCCTGTCTCCTGGCCATCGGATGGCTGGCTGGCCGGCCACCCGGCGATCTCTCTTCTCCCGGCACACTTAATCTTTTGTACCGGGGGAGCGGCCCGCCCGGCCGATTCGACGGTGGTGTATACCCTGCGTTCCGGGGACGATCCGGGGGAGACCGGGCCGGGAAACCCGGCAGGCGCCGCCGGAGGTATCGCCGGATCGGCCGGGAGAGGCGTTTTCGTCACACCCTTCCGCCGGCCGTTAGGTTTTTGTGGCATGACCGGCATGGGGGGAGGCCCCCCGGTTTCCCGGGGTGCGGGGTGATCGGAACAGTTCGAGCCTTTCGCCGCTGCATCGCCGGAGTATCCGTACTGATGGAATCGGCGGGGATCAGGGAGGAGGAAGAATGGCTCAGTTTAAACCCTTTGAGATGGAAGGCATGCCGATCGAAGAGCAGCCCATGGACTGGAAGGATATGGTCAAGGCCCCGTACGACAAGAAGGCGGTCGACGCCTACACCCGGACCCGGATCATTCTCATGAACGGCATCGAGAACAACGCCGTCCTTATGTCGCATGCTATCGAGCGGATGCACCCCGACCCTGAGGTGAAGAAATCGATGGCCCTGATGCGGCGGATCGACTCCCAGCAGCAGGTAGCGGTCAACTGGCTCAACCCGGCGGACCAGTCGGTCATCGAGACCACGCTCGGCTACGAGCAGGTGGCGGTCGACCTTACGGCGAACCTGGCGAAGAACGAACCGGACCCCTACGTGAAGCAGACGCTGGACTTTGCGCTGCTGGAGGACTTCGACCACCTCTACCGCTACAGTTGCCTCTACGACTACATCGAGGGCGGCGACCCCGAGGCGATCGTCCAGGGTAAGACCGAGGTGAAACCGGGCCGGCCGACGAGCATCGAGCACCGTCACCCCGACGACTCGATG
>JAGVUK010000127.1 GCA_019136335.1 Methanomicrobiales archaeon | reverse complement strand
TAACTAAGGGAACCCGCGGGAAAGCCCGTTCTCTCTGGCGCACTCAATAGCGTACGCATACTCCCGCGCCGTGATCGGGCGCTGCAGCGCCGCAAGCACCGGGCTCCTCCCCCCCTCGGCCGCTCTCCATGCCGGGTGGTACTGGGCCATGATGTTCACGTAGGAGTCCCGCGAGATCTCCTCGGCGATGAATTTCATCACGATCTCGCTGTTTGCAAGGTTCCCCGGAAGCACCAGGTGACGGATGATCATGCCCCGCACCGCGATACCGTCGGCATCGACGACAAGATCCCCGACCTGCCGGTGCATCTCCGCGAGCGCGGCCTGCATGCGGGCGGTGTAACCGGGGGCATGGGAGAGTTCCCACGCCACGTCGTCGCGCCCGTACTTCGCGTCCGGCATGTAGATATCGATGACGCCGTCAAGGAGCCGGAGAGTCTCCACGGAGTCGTAGCCCCCGCTGTTGTAGACCAGCGGGAGGGAAAGGCCGCGATCGGCGGCTATGGCGACCGCGCGGAGGATCTGGGGGACGACGTGCGAGGGGGAGACGAAGTTGATGTTGTGGCACCGGCGTTCCTGCAGGCGAAGCATGATCCCCGCGAGGTCTTCGCACGAGACCGCCGTGCCGATGCCGCACTGGCTGATCGAGAAGTTCTGGCAGAACTCGCAGCGCATGTTGCAGCCTGCAAAGAAGATCGTCCCCGACCCGTTCCTCCCGACGAGCGGCGATTCTTCGCCGAAATGCGGGCTGTAACTCGAAACCATTGGGAGGAGGCCGGTCCTGCAGAACCCCAGTTCGCCTTCGATACGGTTCACACGGCACTCCTGGGGGCAGACGACGCAGTCGCGGAGCACCTCGTGCGCCCGGCGTGCCCGCTCCTCCAGTTCGCCGCTCCCGGATAAGTGCAGGTACCCGGGCCGTTGTGATCGTTGTGCTTCGGCCATGATCCTTCCCTGGGCGTGAAACAGAAGAAAGTTTACCTCGCGGTGGACGATGCGGCGGCGGGAGGGTGGGTGAAGAGCGCCGGGCGAATGCCTCGTGCCGCTGCGGCGCCGAACACCGGCATCACGGTTTGCCTCGAATACTATTTCCTGTTTCCCCCGCCGGGCAAAGAATTATTTTAGTAACGTTTATATCCTGGGTGACAAATTCCTCATTACCGTATGCCCGGCGAACGTACCCGTGCGCGCAGCCGCACACAGAGAATCCCTCCCGGCGGGGTGATCGCCGTTCTCGTCATCATCGGCATAGCCGTCGTCTGGGGTGGAGAGATCTCTTCATCGGTCGGGGCGCTGGTTGCCGGGCCGCCGGGCACGCCCGGCTCCCTTCAGGCCACCGCCGAAGACCTGGAGACGGGGCAAAAGACTATTAATTACCCGTATGTCGTCCGCGGTAAGCCGGGCATGATCCGGTTCGACGCCTACCGGGGTGTCAACGACTACCTCTCCACGAAGTACCCCGCCTCGTACGACGACGAGCGCGAATACTGGCTCCAGTTCGTCGACGAGAGCATCCAGGGCCGGTACCTCAAAGACCTGGCCCGGAGCATCCGGGCGGCGGAGGAGAAACCCGACGACCAGGTGCGGGCCGCGATCAGCATGGTGCAGCAGATCCCCTACATCGATTACCCATTCGATACACTCGCCAAGTACCCCTACCACGTGCTCTACCACCAGAACGGGGACTGTGACGAGAAGTCGCTCCTGCTCGCGTATCTTCTCCGGGAGCTGGGGTACGGCGTTGCGGTCCTGCGCTTTGAGCAGGAGCAGCACATGGTCGTGGGCATCAGGGCGCCTGCCCGGTACTGCTACGGGAAGACGGGCTACGCATTCATTGAGACCACCGTCCCGGCCATTCCGACCGATGCAGGAGGGGACTATGCCGGGGCCGGAAGGTTGAGGTCGGCCCCGGAGGTCTTCGTCGTGGCGGACGGGGACTCCTTTGAGGGGATCTGGCGGGAGCATACCGATGCTGCCGAGTGGAACAGGATCCGGGGCATGGATAGCGCGTTAGACCAGTATACCTACGGGCGGTACCGGAACCTGGCCCAGTGGCATGGGATGCCGTATTAGGGCCCGGCCGCCGGGTGCCACAAAGAGGGCACCGAAACTCCCTCTCAGGCGCTGGAACGTCTCCGCAGACGACCGCGGCCTCTCGCACACCCATGCCGCGCTCCTGATGGTCGCCATCACGGTCATCCTCGCCATCCTCCTCCTCCTGATGCTGCTCGGGATGATCCCCTCGTGGTCGTGGGCGGAGCCTCCGCTGCCCCCGATCGTCATCACCGAGATCGTCCACACCGATGCGGGGACGACCTGTGCAAGCCGGGTCTACCTCCTCAACAACGGCAGCACGGTCTACGAGAACGATTGCCTGAGAGCGGTCTTTTACCGGGACGGCCAGAGGTTTTGCACCATCTCGACCTTGAACGGCCACCGCTTCATCTCGTCGCACCATATCGGGTCGCAACACCTCAAAGGCCCGGGTTGCCGCTCCCATTACTGGAACCCGGGCGAGGTTATGGAGGTCAACCTTAATAATGATACTCTCCCCCCGGGCGTGATGGTCACCGTGGAGATCGTGGACAGGCTGACGGGGAAGGTGGTATCGAAGCACACCGTCCGGGCATGACCGCGAAGACATGTATTTGTACCGGCACACGCCTAAAGGAGAGTTATGTTCAAGACGATACTTGCGGCGGTCGACGGGTCGGAGATCAGCCACCGTGCACTCGAAGAGGCGCTGGCGATCGCCCGTGCGATGCAGGCCTCCATGCACGTCGTGCATGTCATCCCGACCGGAGCATACCCTGTACTGACCCCGAACGAGATCGAGCCCCCCGATATAGCGCGGCAGGCGCTCCTTGATTCGCTCGAACGGGAGGCGGACAGGATCCTTGCCGACGCAGAACGGCAGGCGGCCGCTGCCGGCCTCCGGATAACCGTCCATAAGCACAGGGGCCATCCGGGAGCCGGGATAACCGCACTGGCGCAGGAACTCGGCGCCGACCTGACCGTTGTCGGGTCACACGGCAGGGGCCGGATCGACCGCTTCTTCCTCGGGAGCGTCAGCTCCTACGTCGTCGACCACGCGAGTTCGACGGTCATGATCGTCAGGGGCTGACGACCCCGCCGCACAGGGCCGACCGGACGACGCCGCGGGCGACGAGCCGCGCCACCCTGAGCGGTTCGGGCACCCGCCCTTCGTGCGTGAAGTCGTTGCAGAGCCTTGCCGCATCGCTGGGGGAGATGCCACAGGGGCGGATGAAGAGCGTATACCCGGTATGGAGCCGGACGGGCGTCCGGTCGCCGAGCCGCCGGTATGCCGCGAGCCGGTCGGGATCGTCCGGGAAGTGGTGGCGGATATCGTCTGCAAGCCCCTCCGACTCCTCGTAGGTGGCGACGATGACGGGTAAACCGGTCGCCTCCTGCACCGCCCCCGGATCGATGATGTTGTACCAGGCGATGACGCACCCGCTGATCATGAGGAGGTTGATGTCCCGGCGTGCAAGACCGGCAACAAGCCGGACGACCGCATCGGTCGCATCCGACCCCCCGACAGTCACCCGGGTGAAGGCCGCCCCGTCGATCAGGAGGTCTTTTCGCATCACGACGCCGGCAAGGGTGGATTGCTCCCGCCCCGAGTAGCTCTCGGCGATACCGAGAGCACGGAGCCCCGGTTTGGCTGCGTGCATGCGAAGTCCTTATGTTGCTCAATCGGATATAGTACACCGATGAACATCGAGCGAGATGAGGTCTGTATCTTCATTCCCACGCTGAATGAGGCCCCGACGATCGCTGAACTGGTCAAGGGGTTTAAGGAGCGTGGTTTTCGGCACGTACTCGTCATGGACGGGAACAGCACCGACGGAACGCCCGATATCGCCCGGTCTGCCGGAGCGGTCGTCCGGACACAGACGGGCAGGGGGAAGGGCAACGCCATCATCGAGGCCGTGGCGATCATCGATAAGCCCTACGTGCTCATGCTCGACGGCGACGGCACCTACGCGCCGGACGATGCGGAGCGGATGCTCGACCCGCTCGGCCTCGGGTTCGACCACGTCATCGGCGACCGGCTCGGCAGCCCCGACGGGAAAGCATTCACCCGGTTAAACCTCATCGGCAACCAGATCCTCAACCTCATGTTCAAACTCGCACACGGAAGAGACCTCCGCGACATCCTCTCCGGCTACCGCGCCTTTACCCTCCCCTCGATCCGGCAGATGACCCTCAAAGAGGCGGGGTTCGAGATCGAGACGGAGATGGCGGTCGAGGCGGTGAGGCACGGGCAGCGGATCGCGGTCGTCCCGGTCCGGTACCTCGCGCGGCCCGGCACCGTCACCAAGTTAAACCCCCTCCAGGACGGCGCGAGGATCTTCTCGACCATATACCGGCTTGCAAAGATGAACAACCCGATCTTTTACTTCGGGATCATCGGCCTCTTCATATCGCTTGCCGGGGGCGTCATCGGCGTCTACGTCGTCCTTGAATGGCTCAGGAACATCGAACACCTGCCGCTCACCATCCTCACGGTCCTCCTGATCACCATAGGGTTTCAGATCTTCATGTTCGGGGTCATCAGCGATATGCTTCTAGGGTTCCACCGCGAGACGATCCGCCAGATCGAGCAGTTGCAGGACGTCTCAAAGCCGCCCCGATAGGAAGAGGATCCGGCAGGCGTACTCGGCGACCGACGTGTAGATGTACGCCTCATCGAGCGTTTTTCCGGCGGCAAACGTCCCGTGTCCCCGGACGATGACGATATGACCGCGACAGAGCGCTTCCGCGACGTTGTGTGCGATCTCGTCGGTTCCCGGGTTCCCTGAGACGACCGGGATCTCCGGGCAGAGCATCCCTCCCTCGCTGTCGGCGGGTCGGATGAAGTCGGCATCGAGCGAGGCGGCGACGGCGTGGACCGGGTGGGCGTGGACGATCGCGTGGTGCGGTGTCACCCGGTAGACCGCCCGGTGAACCCGGTACTCGCTTGAGGCTTCGCGCGGGGCGTCGCCCACATCAGGCACATAGGCCGGCGTCTCCCGGGCGTCGAGGTAAGCACCGGTCCGGGTGATGGAGAACCCGCCCTCCGCCCGCATGCTCATGTTTCCAAAATTTGCTCCGACAAGCCCTTCGAGAAAGAGGCGTTTTCCTATCCGTTCAAACTCCTGGTCAAGCATCTTCTGCACCCGGACTTCCTTGCAGAATACGTTGGCGTGCCCGGGGATATGTGCATGCCCCTCCGGCAGGGGGCAGGTGCCGGAGCCGGGATTTCCCCGGAGTTCGTCCCCGGCGGCACTCCGCTCCGTCCCTCGCCCCGCCCGGCACCACTCTCAAATCGGGTCGACAGCCCCCACCCCCCGCTTCGTAGGGGGATACCTATACGCCCTTCTCCGGCAGCCCCACCCCGCCCGCGCTTCACACCGGTGGCATACCCGTACGCTTCCCCGGCAACCCCCACCCCGCCCGCGCTGCGCGCTCCTCCCCCGCCCCTCCCGAGAGGCGGGGGCAGTGCTTGCGATATCCAGGGAAGGCCGTATCCGGTTCTTCCCTGAGATCTCCCCGTGCAGTGGATCGTGGTGGCTATCGCCACGGGGGGAGGGGACCGGGGCGGGGGCAGTGCTTGCGATATCCGGTGGGAAGCCGTGCCCGGGGGTGCAAACTCACCGGCAGTGCGAAACAGATCGATACCCTCCTCCGTTGGTAGTGCCGGTAATTGAGAATCGATGCACCAGCCTCACACGACGTCCGGATCGTTGCTGGCAATCCCTTTCGCGGCCTCTCGTGCCGAACGCACGGGCCAATGGCGCAGCCTCGCCCGAAGTCCGCGAAGAGAGTGTGAAACAGCGGATGCCGGGGCCCACCGTCGGCCGTCTGCACCCCTGCGCGGAGAGGGGAGATGGACGGAGGAAGCGGCATCTCCCCGGGCCGGTTTTCCGGGCCGGGAGGGGGGACCCCGCACTCTTCCGCACAGACACCGGAAAAATAGCGTGACCTTACACGAACCTGATGCCGACGTCCCTCATCCTGTTGAAGCGGGCGATGTTGAGGAGGAGGGGCGTGACGCTCTCGACGATGGATGCGGCTGCAAGTGGGCCCGCATCATAGGCGCGGAGGCTTGATATGCTGTTGATGAGGTCCATCACGGTCTGCTTCGCACCGTCGTCATCGCAGCAGACGGCGACGGAGTAGTCCAGCTCCTCGTCGAGCATCTGCCACCTGTTTGCGGCAATGTTGTTGAACGCAGCACAGACGGTCGCACTTTCGGGGAGCATCCCCTTGATCATCACCGCGGCGGAGCCCTCCGGGGGAGGAGCGTAGTAGAAGTAGGTCGTGCGCTCAATCGGGTTGACGGGACTGACGACGATCTTCTCCTCAAACCCCGTCAGGGATTTCAGGGTGGGGGCCACGTGCTTGAACGGTATCGCAAGAACGACGATCTCCGCCTCATCGACCGCACGCTGGTTGGTGACGCCGGCAAGGCTGCATTCCAGACCCCGCACCTGCAGGGCCTCCCGGCAGGTTTCGCAGGTTGCAATCGCCTTTGTCTCCTCGCGCGACCCCACGATCACATCGTACTTCGAAGAGAGCCGGAGCGCCATGCCCTCCCCGATATCGCCGGTTCCACCAACGATGCCGATCTTCACTGCCCCACCAGCGGCTTTAAGATGCTCTCAAGACTCTTGAGGTCCTGGACTCCCACCAGCTTCCGGACGAGGACCCCGTCTTTCTCGATGATAAGGGTGGGTACGAACTGAATGTCGTATTTCGCGGCATACTGCCGCGTCTGTTCGGAGTCGACGCCGACATCGATCTTTCTGATATCGACCTGGTCGCCCATTCTCTTTTTGAGCTCATCGATGATCGGTGACTGCTGGTGGCACGGACCGCACCACTCGGCAAAGAAGTCCATTAAAACCGGTTTTCCCATAAGGCTATACCCCATTCACACATTGTGTGTGAACGGGGCAATAAAGGTTGTTGTTCTGCAGCCAACAGAGCGTTTTGTATGCAGGATTCGGGCAAAAGGAGGCGTGAGACTGGTGTACCGTGAGTAAGCCCCGCCTGGTGGCGAAAAATGGAGGGTTGTTATTTTGAGAGGATCTCCATGATAACCTTCCCGTACGCCGGCCTCGTGACCAGGATACCGATCATGGTGCCGAGTATGGTGATGATGGCAAATCCTCTCAAGGTGGAGAGATCCATCAGCGCCAGCGGGAGCATGGCGATGATGACCGTCGCCGCAGCAATGGCGATGATCCCGAACGCCCGCCCGTACCGCTTCATGTAGAGGTTCGGCGATGGGACACGCCCTTCGTGGAGAACCTCGTCCGTGATGATGACGAGCTGGTCGATGCCGGTACCGATCACTGCTATCAGGCCTGCTATGGAGGCAAGATCGAGTTGCTGGATGAACCGGGCGATGCCGAGCAGGATAATGATCTCGGAGAGGTTGATCGCAAGCATCGGGATCACGATCGAGGGCTCGCGGTACCGGTAGTAGACGACGACCCCCACAGTGAGGAGCGCGAGTAGCCCGGCAATGGCGACTGTCGTCTTGAAGTGCTCGCCGAGCGCCGCCGGGACCGACCCGGATCCGACGACGTTCACCTTCACCGGCAGGGCGCCGGCGCGCAGGTGGATCTCGAGCGTCATCGCATCCTCAAGCCCCGCATCGCCGGTCCCGGTGCTCGCGGAGAGCGACCTGACCGGGGCCGACCGGAGTCCCGCCGCAAGGTCGCCGGAGAGCGGGGCGCTGTAGACGGTCTTGTTATCGAGGAGCATCACGAGGTTGTGAGCGTTCGGGTTGTCGACCGCCCCATACCTGAGGGCAGCATCCCGGAAGGCCTGGGCGCCCGCATCGGAGAGCGTGAACCCGACACCCCATGCCTGGGTCTCGGGGCTCCTCTGCGGCACGCCGACGCTGGTGATCTGGTCCCCGTAGAGGACATGCTCGGTCTCGTTTCCGGTTGTCTGGATCCGGATCTCGAACATACCCTGTTTGCCGACGATCTCCTGCGCCGTCGCCATATCCACCCCGGCAAGTTCTATCCGCACGTACTGCGGGTACTCGCTTCCCGTCGGGGTGAGGAGGTTGATCCGCGCGTCCTGCATACCGAGGGCATTCACCTTGTCGTTGAGGATCCGTTTCACCTCATCTGCGGTGAAGGAGGATACGCCTTCCTGGTAGCCGACGATCTTCGCATCGGATGCTGCGAATAGCGGTTCGAGGTCGGCGCGCGAGACGCCCTTTCTGATCTCCAGGTGGTTTTCGTCGATCTGGATGACGTCCGCTTCGAGGCTCTTCTGGAGATTCTCGATGAGGTCCCCGACCGGTTTGTCGGTCGAATAGGCCACGACCACGGACTGGAACTCCATCTGCAGCCATGAACCGCCCTGGAGGTCGAGGCCGAACTGGAGGTTCCCCTCAAGCCCGTTCGCCGGGTTTGGGGGGGTGAGGTAGATGCCGATGAGGGAGCCGGCGACCAGCACGATCAGCAGGGCAACCCGCCAGTCCTTGATGAGGTGCACGATGGTTTCGCTCTTCATTTCTTACCGCCCCTGAGGATGTACTCCTTGAGAATCCCGGCGTTCAGCATCCAGGTATTCATCAGGTCGACGAAGAGCCCGATGAGGAGGACGCTTGCGATCTCGCTGATGATCTGGACCTGCCCCGCCGTGGAGACGACCCACATGGCGGCGATGGCCGCAAGCGTCGTGGTCGTCATGATGATCCCGGTCCTGAAGGCCCCGGCGAGTTTCTCGTCAAGCTTCCCCTTGCGTTTCAGGAGGCGCGTGGTCAGCAGGATATCACTGTCGACGGAGTAGCCGATCAGCATCAGCAGCGCCGCCGTCGTCCCGAGGGAGAGCGGGATGCCGATGATCTGCATGATCGCGGCGGTGACGGCGATGTCGGCAAAGGCCGACAGGACGACCGCACCCGCCGGTACCAGGTTCCGGAACGCTATGACGACCACGACGGACATCCCGATGAACGAGAAGAGCAGGGCGAGGAAAGCCTGGCCCTGGAGCGTCTTCCCGAACGTCTCGCCGATCTGGTCCACCTTTGCATCGGGATACTTCTCGTTGATGAGCGCAACGAGGCTCTGGTACCGGGCGTCGTCCATGGGGCCGAACTGGATGTACTTCCCGCCGCCGATCCCCTCACCCACCGATAGAAGCGGGTACCCGGAGAATGTCGCCTCTATTGTCTCTCTGCTGTCAGAGGTGAATGCGGTGACCGCCGTTCCTCCCGCAAAGTCGATGCCCGGTTTCAAGGGCAGGCCGGTGGTGAG
This sequence comes from Methanomicrobiales archaeon, assembly GCA_019136335.1. Lineage (GTDB taxonomy): Archaea > Halobacteriota > Methanomicrobia > Methanomicrobiales > Methanoculleaceae > Methanoculleus. Next base: position 5,012 of record JAGVUK010000127.1, on the reverse strand, counting down.
CGTGGTGTAGCCAAGCACGATCCCGGCAAGGAGGAGGAGAACGAGGGGCAGCGCTACCATCTGCCGCGGAGAGTATTTGTTGATGTCGTATCTGGCAAATTCCATGCTGTATTAGTGTACGATTGTGATAGGTTAAAGGGTTGCTCATGGATATAAGGCGGGAATCGGGTTTCTCTCGTTGTGGGGCTGCATTGTCCCGATACCCCCCGGAGGAGGGGGTCCGGGCGCCCCATAGATCCCCCTGTCGTCCGCTCCGGCGTTCGCGGCGGGTCGGGGGGGCGACACTGCGGGAGGGTGCGCCGGGGAGGGAACCATGCGGGCAGATATCGCCTGAAACGGGGATTTGACCCCGGATAGGCACTGTTAAGGTTAACGGGGTTTCCATAACCGCCCGCATCCCATTCTGTCAGACAATTGTCGTCCTCCTGGCATAATCTCCGATTAAATGAGCGAAAAGAAAAGATATATATAAAATACCGAATCACAAGCACATATGAGATCACCCTATGAGCTCAAAAATGAGATAGAAGCTCGACTCAAAGGTTATCTCTCACGGGACCGGGACGGAATCCGGCACGAACTGCTCAAACTCTTCGTAAAAGTGAAATCCCTGACCATACCCCAGATCTACGGGAGGTTGCAGGAGCAGTTCTCCATCAGTTACCACTCCGTCGCATCCATGGTAGGCATCATCGCGTCCCGGATAGGCATCCTGCATGTGAGACGGAACGCGGACGGAACGAACACGATCTACGAGTTGAAGGACCAGTACGTGGATGTGGTGGCAAACATCCTGGTGACCACATAGATTCAAAACCATACCCTTTTTTTTACCCAGAACCAACATGAAGGACTACCATGCAGAGCGATACCAGGGAGCCGGGACAGTCACGGAGCATATACGTCACAGACGACGTCCGGTCATACATCCTCCAGAGGAAACGCGATTTCCGGGTCAGCACGTCCTGCAGCGGCCCGATTCTCCTGCCGACGTCGGTGAAACCGCCCAAACCGACCGACCTGCAGGTCCCGGTCGGCGACTATACCGTCTACATCTCGAAGTACCAGGCGCGCTACGTCGACGCCATCCACCGGGGCATGATTCCCATATTCTTTGAAGATTTTTAAGCCATGAGTTTTGAAGAACTGGACCATACCGCCGACGTCCTCATGCGGGTACGGGGCGCAACCATAACGGAGCTCTTCGCCGATGCAGGCCGGGCCATGTTCCACGTGATGTACGGCCCCTGCGAGGACCGGGGTGTCGAACGACGGTTCTCCCTTGAGGCGGAGGACCTTGAATCCCTCCTCATCGACTACCTCTCGGAACTGCTCTTCATCACCGACGTCGAGAACATCGTCTTCTGCACCTTTGATCTCGATATCCAGGGCACCCGGCTCTCCGCAACCGCCAGGGGCGAACCCTTCGACCCCGCGCGGCACTCCGCAGGGGCGCTTATCAAGGGAATATCCTACTTCGGGCTCGAAATCGTTAAAGAAGAGGAGGCCTATGCTGTGGATATCATCTTCGATATCTGAGGGATCGATATGCTTGAAGGAATCAATAAGATCGGAGACCTCGAGTGGGAGGTCCCCATCGGATACGTCGCCAACATGCGGGTACCGGGACGTTTCTTCCTCTCCCGGGCCCTCGCGGAGACGCTCGAGGAAGGGGCCGTCCGCCAGCTCGCGAACGTCGCAACCCTGCCCGGGATTGTGAAACATTCACTTGCCATGCCCGATATCCACTGGGGGTACGGGTTTCCCATCGGCGGTGTCGCGGCGTTCGACATGACCGAGGGCGTCATATCGCCCGGCGGGGTCGGGTTCGACATCAACTGCGGCGTCCGGCTGATCACGACGCCTCTCTCCGAGGCCGATCTCGCCGGCAGGAAACGGGACCTGATCGAGAGGCTTTTTGCCGCCGTGCCGACGGGCGTGGGTGCAAAGAGCACCCTGCGGGTCTCGAACAGGGAGCTCTCCGAGGTCATGGTGAACGGCGCGCGGTGGGCGGTTGAACGCGGGTTCGGCACCGGGGCGGACCTTGCCCGGTGTGAGGAAGAAGGCGCGATGCCGGGTGCGGACCCGGACGCGGTCAGCGCCAAGGCGCGCCAGCGGGGCGCGCCGCAGCTCGGGACGCTCGGCGCCGGCAACCACTTCCTCGAGATCCAGGTGGTGAAGGAGATCGTCGACCCGGAGGCGGCACGGGTCTTCGGGATTGTCGAGGGGCAGGTCTGTTTCATGGTCCACTGCGGTTCACGGGGTCTCGGCCACCAGGTCGCCACCGACCACTTACGGATACTCGAGAGCGCGCTCGGGAAGTACCGGATACAACTCCCCGACCGGCAGCTCGCCTGCGCTCCGGTCGACTCCCCGGAAGGCCGCGCTTACTACGGCGGCATGGCCTCTGCTGCAAACTACGCCTGGGCAAACCGGCAGGTCATCATGCACGAGGCCCGGAAGGTCTTTGCGGAGATGTACGGGATCGACTACGACGAGATGCGGCTCGTCTACGACGTCGCGCACAACGTCGCCAAGTTCGAGCGCCACGACGTCGACGGCGCGCAGGCGGAGGTCTGCGTCCACCGCAAAGGCGCGACGCGGGCGTTCGGGCCGGGCGCCCCGGGGATCCCCCACGCGTATGCCGCGGTCGGGCAGCCGGTCCTCATCCCCGGGAGCATGGGGACGTCCTCCTACCTCCTCCACGGCACGACGACCGCGATGCAGAAGACCTGGGGGAGCACCTGCCACGGCGCCGGCCGGGTGCTCAGCCGGTCGAAGGCGAAGAAAGAGGTCCGGGGGAAGGAACTCCGGCTGCAACTTGCAGAAGAAGGCATCCTGGTGCGTGCTTCCCACGACTCCGTCCTCGCGGAGGAGGCGCCCGAGGTGTATAAGCCGAGCCATGAAGTGGTGCGCGTCGTACACGAAGCGGGTCTGTCGGGCATCGTCGCCCGGTTAAACCCGCTCGGGGTGATCAAGGGGTGACCTGCAGGGTCGGGCTGCTCTGGGACAGCCCTCTCATGTTCTCGCGGCTTATCGAGGATTGCGGCGCCTGCTGCGAGATGGTCAACCCCTACATGCTCGCCTCCCCCTTCTGGCGGGGGCGGTTTGTTGCGCTCATCGTGCCGACCGGGTTTGCAAACCCGGCCTACTCAAACCTCCTCCCGGCACTCCGGGCCTCCGAGGGGCGCATCCGGCGTTTCGTCGAGAACGGGGGGCGGCTGCTCGCCTTCGGCGCGGGGTGCCCGCGGGAAGACGCCTACGACTGGCTCCCGTTCCCAGTGACCTACTCGTTCGGATACGGGCCGCGTGCCGTCCGGTTCGCCGGGGAGAGCCGGTACGCCTCCCTGCTTGCGGGGTACGATCCTGCCGCCGTCGAATGCGACGGGTCCTTCCCTGCCCACGGGGGTGAAACCCTTGCCGCCTCGGCGGCCGGCGAGGCGCTTCTCGTCGGAAAAGCGATCGGCGACGGCATGATCCTGATCTCCAGCATCCATGAATACCCGTCGCGCGAATTCCTCAGGGAGTTCACCTGCGGCGAGAGGGAAACCTTATTCTAGCTATAACATGATGAAAAGTATGGATATGGCCATGGAGCAATACGTCATCTCTGCCTCCTCGACAGCGCGCGATCTCGCTCCCGTCATGATGTGCATCCATGATCTGCTCGGCCGTCTGCCCGTCACGGCGCGGTCCCGTGATCATCCGGGGATCAGGATCGAGGAAGGGAAGGTCATCGACCAGGCCTACACGGGCCCCATCCTCGAGGAGGTCCTGGCCGAAAACACGGTGAAGCGGGTCAGACCCCCCACAGGCCCTTACCGGGGCATTCCGGTGGTGGTAGCGCCGGTGAGAGACGGCAACGGCGGGGCTATCGGTGCGATCGGCATCGTCGATGTGACCGGCATCTTTGATCTGGCGGGCTTTATGGAGCAGAACGCGGGAGTCAGGAAGCAGGTATGCGGCGAGGACCCGTGCCCGCTCCCGACTGAGTCGCCTGCAGCGAAAAGGTAATGCACATGAAGGACACGGCAATCAATGTACTGAAGATTCTCGAGGAATCTCCCGGCCCGATATCGGGCGAGCGGATCGCAGAGCAGCTGGGTATCACTCGATCGGCCGTCTGGAAACAGGTGCGGGAACTCCGGCGGCTGGGATACGGCATTGCATCGTCCCGCGCAGAGGGTTATCGCCTTGAGTCGACGACCGGCAAACTCCTCCCGTACGAGATCCATAAACGGCTCCGCACCCGGTTCATCGGAAAGCAGATCCGCCACTTCGATCGCACCGCCTCGACGAGCTGGGTCGCAAAGCAGCTTGCAAGCGAGACCGATCCCGAGAAACTGCACGGCATGGTGATCATCGCCGAAGAGCAGACCGGCGGGGTCGGCAGGCTCGGGCGCGCCTGGGTCTCGCCTGCCGGCGGCATCTGGATCACCATCGTCTTGAAACCGAAGATACCCCTCGACCACCTCTTCATGATCACCATGGCCGGGGCGATCGCGATCGCCCGCGCCATCAGGAAAGAGTACAACATCAGTGCGCTCATCAAGTGGCCCAACGACATCTTCGCCGGGGATAAGAAGGTCGGCGGGCTGCTCCTGGAGCTCGCCGCGGAGGCGGATACCGTCCACTACGGCCTTCTCGGGATAGGGATCGACGCAAACATATCGCTTGCCGACCTCCCGCCGAACCTGAAAGATACGGTGACCTCGCTCGAGGCGGAGGTCGGTCACGAAGTCGACCGCGTGGCGCTTCTTGCCCGGGTCCTGCGGGAGTTTGAACTGCGCTACCAGCAGCTCGAGGATGGCGAGTACGACTCCATCATCCGCGAGTGGAAGAGCCTCTCCCTGACGCTCGACCAGCGGGTGGCCATCAGGACCATCAACAAGACCTTTGAAGGGGTGGCGATCGATATCGACGACCACGGCGCCCTGATCATCCGCAAGGATAACGGGAGAATAGAGCGGGTTATCGCCGGCGACTGCTTCCAGCTCTAGCGTTCCGGGTCA
>JAGVUK010000207.1 GCA_019136335.1 Methanomicrobiales archaeon | reverse complement strand
TTCACGACGTTCCCTTCCTTATCCACAACGGTGAGTTCGAGGGTTCCCACTTCACCCTCGTGCGTCTTCGTGACCCGGACATAGACCCAGATCGTGCCCTCGCCGATACCCACCCGGATGGGATACTCTCCCACCGCGGCATGGCCGGAGGTCTCCGCCACCAGGCGGACGGTCTTTGTCTCCCCGGCCGGGATCAGCATCCGGTAGACGTCGCGGTCTCCGGCCTCGAACCGGATCTTCCACCCGTCGGTGCCGCGGAACGTCCAGTAGTTGAGGAGGCATGTCCCGGTATCCCCCCGGTTGGTGACCGCGAGATCGAAGACGGCGGTGTCGCCCGCCTCGATCAGCTCGCCCGGGAAGTCGCACCGGATATCGGTCTGCAACGTCCCGCTCTGTACAGCCGCCGCCCCCGGGACGGCAAGCGCCGCGATGAGGATGAGAGCCAGGAGGTATCTTTTGCCGGTCATCGTCCTCACCTGATATCCATCCGCATGAACTTCACGTAGGCCGCGGCAAAGAAGGCCGACGGGAAGACGATGAGCGCGGCGATGTTCATCCAGACCTTGCCGAGGGCCTCGGCAAGCCCGGGGGTCTCCTGCGACATCGGGGGCGAGCTGTAGGGTGAGTTCATCATCACGGCGATCCTGGGGTTCGTGACCGCCATCGCGGCCTTGAAGTAGTTCATCTGCGGCGAGAGGAGATTTGAGACGTCGTTTATGAGCATTCGTTTCTCTGTATACGCCTTTACGTCCTCTTCGTACTGTTGCCACTCCGGATCTACCTCCACCTCGCCGCCATGCACCACGGCCTTCGAGACGCTGGTGGTGAAATATCCGCCGCTGGCGGTACCGGTGACCGTTCTCCCCACGGGGGTCGGCATTGGGGCCGACTGCGGCGGCTCAGGCCGGTCGCCTGCGAGGGCATCCCCGGCCATCGCCCCGAGCACCGGGAGGAGCGTGGATACGGTGAAGAAGATCACCAGGGTATAGATCAGGGCGTTCCCGCTCTCGCGGGAGACCGTCGACATCGTAAGCGCGATCGCGAAGTAGGCGAGCAGGAACCCGAGCGAGACTGCCCCAAAGATCAGGATGGCGGCAAACTCCTCGAGTGTCGGGACGATCGAGAAGAGGAGAAGCATCGCAAGCGATATAGCAAGCGCAAGCACCATGGCAAATCCGAGCGCGGCGATACCCCCGAGCGCCTTGCCGTTGATGATCTCGTCGCGGTAGACCGGGTGCGAGAGGAGCGACTTTAACGATCGTGTCTCCTTCTCCTTCGAGACCAGGTCAAACCCGATGGCGATGGCAAGGACGGCGCCGAGCGTCGTCATGTAACTCATCATGGCGTTGAAGATGAGCATGATCGAGGGTTTCTCGGGCATCCAGCCCGCGTAGGGGCCGTCGACATCGACCTCCTGCATGTGCTGGAGCTGCTGGTTGTAGGACTCGAGCATGTTGTTGTAATTCCCGATGCCTGAGTGCATGCCGATCGCCGATATGACCAGGAGAAGGCCCAGGATGATGACGAACCGCCTGCTGGTGATGTGGTCGGAGAACTCTTTCCTTGCTACGTTGAGCAATCGATCCAGTGCCATCACTTCACCTCCGGTAGACCGCCATGAAGACGTCCTCGATATCCGGCTCCTCGACCCGCATCTCGCGGACATGCATACCCTGTTCGAAGAGGGAGGCTGCAAGCCGGTCCCGAATATCGGTTGTTGCCCGGATGACCGCCCGGTTCCCGTTCCGCTCGACGGCGATGATCTCGGGGTCCTCGATATCGGGCAGGTGCTCCCGGGTCTCGACGACGATCCTGACGGCGTCGCCGTCCGGGGACGCAAGCGCCCGGGCGACCTCCTCGAGGGTTCCCTGCGCGACCAGTCTCCCCTTCGCGAGCAGCCCGACGGTCCGGCAGACTTCCCTGACCTCGGAGAGGATGTGAGAGGAGACGAAGATCGTCTTTCCTTCGCCGGCAAGGCGCTCGACGAGTTCGCGGTACTCCCGGACCCCCTCCGGGTCGAGGTTTGCCGTCGGTTCGTCGAGGAAGAGCACTCTGGGATCGTTGATCAGCGCCTGGGCAAGCCCGAGCCGCTGCTTCATCCCGCGGGAGTACTCGCCGGCCTTCTGGGTGACCCCATCGAGGTGGACCAGCTCGAGCAGTTCCGCGATCCGCTCCTTTCGCTCCCTTGCGTCCATCCCGTAGAACCGGGCAAAGTAGTCCAGGTTCTGCTCGCCGGTCAGGTTCCCGTAGAACCCGACGTCTTCGGGGAGGTAGCCGATGATCTTCTTCACCGCGAGCGGGTCCTTTGCGACCTCGATCCCGTCGACCAGGCACCGGCCGCCGGTGGGCTCGATCATGCCGGTGAGCATCAGGATCGTCGTGCTCTTCCCCGCTCCATTCGGGCCGAGAAAGCCGAATATTTCGCCTTCCCCGACCGTAAGGTCCAGGCCGTCGACGGCCGTTTTCCCGTTATACACCTTTGTGAGATTCTCTGTCCGTATCATCCGTTCACACTCCGCCGGTCCAGTCGGGCGGCGCCTACTGCAGACTTTGACACCCTCTTATTAACGTTTTCTGTGACACGCGTCTACACGTCGGGACAGAATCACGATTTGAGCCGCTCCCGAACAACGATATTCCCGAAGGGGCCTGCAGATCCGTCACAGATCCGGGAATTGCCGGCCTGTCGGCTCCCGCGCGGCACGAACCGCCCCTGCACGCCCCTCCGTCTGGCGTTCCACGCAACAGAATGGGCGTAAACGGGGATAAAGCAATGGTAAACTACGAAAATTATCGAACCTATGGTTCCGGGGCCCCTGCGGCCTCGAGGCGACCACAGGGT
>JAGVUK010000254.1 GCA_019136335.1 Methanomicrobiales archaeon | reverse complement strand
TGGTACGGTTCCTATCACAGAATGCCCTGTGGACGGGCTACCGACAGTTCGCCGGTAATCTGCGACAAACAGGTCCGAGGATCCCTGTGATCCCCGGACACTCGCAGGAAGCCCTCTGCGCAAGCGGGGGGTAGTTCACGCCGCTGGTTCGCGTAATCTCGTGAAGAGAAGCATCCGCTCCCGGGGAGAACCATATGACGACCGTGATTGCCATCGACCTCGGCGGGACTAACCTCCGCGCCGCCCTGATCGACTCCGCCGACGCGACGATACTGGCCCACACTGCCGTCCCGACGCCGGTGACGGGGCCTTCGGGGGATGCGATCACCGCCGCGATCATCGCCCGGGTCGAGGCCCTCCTCGCGTCGGCGCCGGGAAGGAGCGTCAGGGCGATCGGCGTCGCGTCGGCCGGCCCCCTGGACCTCGACCGCGGGCGGGTCACGAACTCCCCGAACATCGCCTTCCCGGTCGTGGAGATCACCGGCCCGCTCAACGAGCGGTTCGGGCTGCCGGTCGCCCTGATCAACGATGCCCGGGCGGGCGTCCTCGGCGAGCGATGGGCGGGCGCCGCCCGCGGCTCTGATAACGTCGTCTACGTCACCCTCTCCACCGGGATCGGCGGTGGAGCGGTGGTGAACGGCCGTCTCCTCCTCGGGGCGACCGGGAACGCCGGGGAGATCGGGCACATCCCCGTCGATACCCGCTACAACCTCACCTGCGGGTGCGGCTATAAGGGCCACTGGGAGGCCTACGCCTCCGCAAAGAACCTCCCGGGGTTCTTCGCGGCGTGGCGGGAGGAGGCCGGCACCCGGGATGTCGCCTTTGACGCCGGTTCGACCCGGGCGATCTTTGAGGCGGCCCGAGACGAGGATCCGGTCGCCCTCGCCTTCATGGAGGCGCTCGGGCAGGTGAACGCCCGGGGAGTCTCGGGCGTGATCGTCGCCTACAACCCCGAGATCATCGTGCTCGACGGGCCGCTCGCCCGCTTCCACGGGGATATCGTGATCCGGCATATGGAGCCCTATATCGACCGCTACCTCGCCCTCCCGCGGCTGGTCGTCTCCGGGCTCGGGGGGCGCTCGCCGCTCCTCGGGGCCGCGGCGTATGCCCTCGAGGCACGGTGAAGGGGGAACGGGAACTATGATCGAGATCTATCCAAACCTGTATATCGGGACCCAGGAGGACTACGAGGTCGCGGTGGAGGCCCATGAGACCTGGTGCGTGGTGCACGCCTGCCGGAGCCCCTACCACTGCCTGGCCGTCACCTACTCGCCCGTCGGGACGGTGCCGGAGGACCACCCCGAACGCCTGATCGCCCGGCGGGGCAACCGGCTGATGCTCAACCTGGTCGACACGCGAAACCCCGACGACGTCCCGAAGGAGGCGATCGACGCCGCCCTGCTCTTCATCGATCGGTGCCTCGCGAAGGGCCGGCCGGTCCTGGTCCACTGCGGTTTCGGGATCTCCCGGTCGGCGGCGATCGGGTTCCTCTACCTTGCGGCCTACACCGACGTCCTGCCGGCGGAGAGCTTTGCTGCGGCCGAGGCGGCTTACCGCCGGATATACCCGCCCTACAGGCCTGGCCGGGGGATACGGGGATTTCTGGAAGCGCACTGGGACGAGTATGCGAGGAAGCGGGTGGCCGCATGACCGCCGAGCCGCTCGGCGCGGCAAACCTCGAGGTCCGACGGTCCCGGTTCCACGCTCACCTCCGGTGCGGCTCCGTCGAGGTGTTTAAGAACGACGGCGAGGTCGGCCGGCCGGGGAGGGTGCTCCTCGACCTGCTCCGGAAGCATGCCCTCGACAGCCACGTGCTCGTCGTGTCGAGGATCTTTGGCGGGGTGCTCCTCGGCCCCGGCAACGTCGGCCGGGCGTTTCGCGATGCAGGAGAGGCGGCGATCCGCGAGGCGGAGCTTATCCGGTGACGGGAGAGGACCCGCGGGCGCGGACCGCCGCGACAGGGGCGTAGGTGGAGGTGCGGGCGAGGAGCGCCCGGAGTGCCGCTGCCGGCACCGTGTAGCGTTCCCCGGTGGCGAGCGCAAAGACGATCGCCGCCCCCGACCGGGACCGTTCCGCGCGGCCGACCGTGCCCCCGAGGACCGCGCCCCAATCCCGGCGAAGCAGCTCGACCCGGGCGGGGCGCCGCCCGTCGAGCGCCTGCCGGAGTTCGCCGACCCGGACCCCGAACTGCCTCCCGTCGAGCGTGATCTCGACGATCCGGCAGAGTTTTCCATCCTCATCGACCGCGGAGCACCTGCCCCTCTGGATGTAGCCGGCCCGTTGTAGCATACTCCCGGTCTCTCTCCGTCTCCCCTCATGAAGCCGCGCCGTGCGGGGTGAAAGTGTAAGGTGGAACGGGGGTTTCAATACCCCGGCATCTCCCGCGCCTGCCACTTTCAAAGCCGGATGCGAACGGGCCGGGATCCGGTTTGATGGCTCCCACGATGAGGCGTACACCTCGCAGGTGGATGCCCTTGAGCGCTGGATCCGATCCAAAAACCCCCGTATGGGAGGAAACGGCGGGTCAAGCGGAGACTGTACCGGAGTATCATCGGCACTCTGATCAACGCCGGCGTGAACAGCGTGCTCGACCATGCAAGAAACGTAGCTGGTGATCCCGTGATCCCGCGGATAATCAGGAGCGGTCGTGTCAACCGGCCGTGCGAATGAGGCTTGCGTTTGAGGAACCCCCCGAGACCGGCAGGCAACCTTTGTACGCATTATAGTGGGCCGATGCGCTGCTCTGGGCTACATGCGAAGACAGTCCCGGGGGCAAGCCACCGGTTTTAACCGGGGGTAGTTGACAGAAGCACTTATCTGGTGCGACGGGCATTGCCTGTCGTGATGAAGACGGAGATACCCTATGACCGGTTCGCCCACGTCCCGGAGCGGATCTTCGGGCTCGTGGACCTCGCGTACAACCTCTGGTGGAGCTGGCACTCCTCGGCGAGCGTGCTCTTCAAACAGCTGAACCGGGCAGAGTGGAAGCTGAGCCGCCACAACCCCGTCAGGATGCTGCTTGAGACACCCCCGCGGTTCTTTGAGCGGGCGGCAAACAACCCGGAGTACCTCCGTCGCTACGACATCATCATGTTCCGGTTCCGGCAGTACATGGAACCGACGACGAGCTGGTTTGCGCAGCGCTACCCCGGACGGGTGCCGCTGACGATCGCCTACTTCTCCAGCGAGTTCGGGCTGCACCACTCGCTCCCGTTCTATGCAGGGGGGCTCGGTATCCTTGCCGGCGACCACATCAAGGCAGCAAGCGATCTCGGGCTGCCGATGGTCGGCGTCGGGTTCATGTACGCAGAAGGATACCTCCACCAGCACATGGAGGGGAACGGGTGGCAGAAGAACGTCGCTGAGATCCTGGACCGCGACGCCGCGCCGGTCCTCCGGGTGCTCGACGACAACGGTAGGCAGCTTGTGGTGCAGGTCCCCCTGATCGACCCGCCGATCTATGTCGCGGTCTGGAAGGTGCAGGTCGGGCGTGTCCCGCTCTACCTCCTCGATACCCATATCGACGAGAACCTTCCCGAAAACCGGAGCATCTCCCACCGCCTCTACTTAAAAGAACTCGAATGCCGGCTCAGGCAGGAACTGGTGCTCGGTATCGGCGGGAGGAAGGTCCTCCATACGCTCGGCGTGGACTACTCGGCGATGCACTTAAACGAGGGCCACTCGGCGTTCGCCCTCCTTGAGAGGCTCCGGGAGCGGCTCGCGGCCGGGATGCCTCCTGATGAGGCGCGTGAGCGGATCCGGGGCACATCGGTCTTCACCACCCACACCCCCGTCCCGGCCGCCCACGACGTCTTCCCCGAAGACCTGATGGCAAAGTACTTCCGCGGTTACTGCCCGTCGCTGGGGCTCGACTGGGACGAGTTCATGGCGCTCGGGAAGGACCCGCACAGCCCGGGCGCCGGTTTCAACATGACCGCGTTTGCGCTCCGGATGAGCCTCTTCCACAACGCCGTCTCGCAGAGGCACGGCGAGATCACCCGGGAGATGTGGCAGCCTCTCTGGCCGGACCTCCCTCCCGAAGAGGTGCCGATCGATGCCATCACCAACGGCGTCCATGTACCGACCTGGCTGAACCACCGGGTTGAGACACTCCTCGACCGGTACATGGACCCGATCTACCCAAACTGGCGCGAGGAGTATGATAACCCGATCGTCTGGGAGGTGGTCGACGAGATCCCGGACGATGAACTCTGGGACGAACACCAGTGGCTGAAGATGAAACTCTTCGCCCGGCTCCGGGAGCGCAAACGCCTGAAATGGGCGGGACACCGGGAAGAGCCTGCGAACCTGGCTGCCGAGGGGCTGATGCTCGATACCACGGCGCTGACGATCGGGTTTGCCCGCAGGTTCGCCGAGTACAAGCGGGCCGACCTCATCTTCGAGGACCTGGACCGGCTCGATGGAATCGTGAACAACCGCTGGAGACCGGTCCAGTTCATCTTCGCAGGGAAAGCGCATCCGGCCGATGAGAAGGGGAAGCATATCCTCCAGAAGATCTACCAGTACTCCCAGGACCCCAGGTTCGGGGGCCGGATATCCTTCATTGAGGACTACGACGAGCAGCTTGCGCGTTACATGGTCCACGGCGTGGACGTCTGGATGAACACCCCGGTCCCGCTCATGGAGGCGAGCGGCACGAGCGGTATGAAGGCGGGGATGAACGGGGTGCTGAACCTCTCCGTCCTGGACGGCTGGTGGGTCGAGGGCTACAACGGCAGGAACGGGTGGGGTTTCGAGGGCCATGCCCCCTACACCGGGAACAACCGGGCTGATGCGAACACGCTCTACGACCTCATCGAGAACGAGGTCGCCCCGCTCTACTACTCGCGGACGATAGACAACGTCCCGCACAAGTGGGTCCGGATGATGAAGGAGTCGATAAAGAGCATCGCTCCCCAGTACTGCTCCCTCCGGATGCTCAAGGAATACATCACGAACTACTACCCCTCGGTCTGCATGTATGCGGCTGAGCCGGGGAGGCCGATGGCCGGTATTCAGGAAGTCTGCCCCACGGAACCCGGTTCCGGCAGTTTCATGGAGAAGTGAAGAGCTACGGTACGGTATGATATCCCGTCCGGCAGCGGTCAGGCCTGGAGAGGGCTACCCGGGGGTCTACGACCTGAACCGGGGTATCTTTTCGCGTGATGACGAGGTGGCGCTCGAAGGTCTCCACAGGGCAGCCATCTACCCGCCGGCGTTCGAACCCGGCAGCGGGGACCCGGAAGAATGACGGGAGGCTGGATCGCCGGGTGGCGGCGCATCGCCCCGGTAGCGGTGCTCTCGGTCGTGATCGCTATCATGCTCGGGGCGGCGCTCGCCATCGGTACGGGGGTGACCCCTGACTCCCCGCCGTTCACGCCGGCCGCCCTGCTCCTCCTCTTTGTGATCGGTTTCGTTGCCGGGGTCTTCGGCGGCCTCGTCGGCGTCGGCGGATCGACGATCATGCTCCCGATCATGTACTTCTACCTCGGGTTCCCGGAGCCCGTCGCCATCGGGACCGGGCTCTTTGTGGTCATATTCACGTCGCTCTCCGGCGCCGCCGGCCACCTGGTGCGGGGGAACCTGGACCGGCGGGTGGCAGCCTGGATCGCCGCCGGCGGCCTTATGGGGGTTCTCATCGGGTCCTGGCTCTTCTCCTTCCTCGTCGGCCACACCCGCCTGCTCGGCCTCATCCTGGGGCTGGCGTTCCTCGGCCCGTCCATCAGCATGATCCGCGAGGGGCTCCGGCCAGAGACCGGCCCGGAACCGGAGTGCATCGGGGGCACGCCCCCTGGTCACTTCCTCTTCGGCACCGGGGTCGGCATCCTGACCGGGGTCACCGGACTTGGGGGCGGCTACGCCCTCGTCCCGGGGCTGCTCTACATATTCGGCGCCCCGGTCTGCGTCACGATGGGGACGTCGCTTGCGTCCATGATCCCGATGGCGATCGTGGGCGGCGGGATCAAACTCGTGGAAGGCTACGTCGCCGTCGGGGCGGGACTGGTCCTCGCGGCCGGGTCGATCGCCGGTGCCCAGGTGGGGGCCGCGACGATCGGGCGGTTCCGGCCGGCTACCCTGAAGTTCATCTTCGGCCTCTACTTTCTCTACGCTGCAGCCCGGTTCATCGCCGAGTTCTTCAGTGTTGGGTTGCCGTGAGCCGTTTGCATACGTATTCCCCCGAAGTCCGCCCACCTGTACCGCACGGCATGTTTGAGAACCGCCGCCCGTACACCGCCAGCTCCCGCGAAACTCCCCTCCGCGCGATATCGCATCAACGTGAAGATATCCCGCGCGGCGCGGATCCGGTCGACCCGGTGGTGCGATTCATCCCCCCTGCCGGGGTTCTGGTGTCTACGGTGCACGCCGAAAGCCCGGTTGTTGTCAAGGTTTTTAGCGGGCAGCCGCCCATATCCTATTACCGATACGCGGTGGGACCCCGGAAATGGAGTGGAAGGATATTATCCCCGTTCTCGCGGGCGGTCTCGTGATCCTGGTCGTCGCCCTCGTAGTGAAACCCGCGCTCGTCGGGGAGCCTGCCGTCGCCACCCCCGGACCGGTCCTGCCCGCATACGTCCCGCCTGCTCCGCTGCCGGCGGCGACGCCCTTCCCGGAGGTCGGCGCGGCCCATACCCGGACGTTCCGCTGGACGGCCATCGACGGCGGCGTCCATACGACCGAGGTCAGGGTCCCGGAAGCGCTCTTCCTCGCCCATCGGGAGACGCCGCGGTTCGCTGACCGGCTCGCCTGGGGGCGGTACGCCCTTGCCGAAGAGGACCGGCCGATCCTTGCGGACCTCGCCCGCCGGATAGCCCCCGCCGGCGGCAACCCGGAGGAGGAGTACTTCGGGCTGATGAACCTCATCTTCTTTGTCCAGCAGATCCCGTACGAACCCGACAACAGTACGGACTCCTACATCGAAGGAGCCCTCCCCCGCCACGCCCGGCCCGTAAAGGACGGCATCGAGTATCCGAAGTATCCCGCCGAGACGCTCGTCGATGGGAAAGGTGATTGCGAGGATTCCGCGATCCTGCTCGCAGGGCTCCTTGACGCTCTCGGCTACGATACGGTTCTGCTCCTGTACCCGGACCACATGGCTCTTGGCATCCGGATGGACGGGTTTCATCCCTATTATGCGAAATATACACCGAAGTACTTCGATTACGGCGGGAAGCACTACTACTACGTGGAAGGGACAACCTATTACGGGGGGAAGGTCTCGGCCGATTCCCCGGTGCTCAGGGGAAAGCCGTTTCCCATCGGGGATACGGAGGACGCTTCGTTTGGGAGCGTGAAGTCGGGAACACCGGAGATCGTCCCCCTCCACTCTATCCCCGCTCCTGCCGAGTACCGTATCCGCCCGGCCCGCCTGCCGGCGGGGGGAGCGTGAGGGTCATGGCTCTCGCGATCCCGAAGATACCGGATGTTTTGAGACTCCCAAAGATCGCCGTCGACCGCCGCAGGGCGCTCACCGCCGCCGGTGCGGTGGCTGCCGTGATAGCCGTCGCCTTCATCGGGTGGACGCTTCATGTCGGTTGGACCGAAGACCGGCAGGTTGCGGCGTTCGGCGGCCACGTGGCGGCGTCGGAGGCCGATCTTGCCCGGGTCTCCGCAAAGATCTCCTCCTGTATAAGTTCCCGCCCGGAATATCCATCGGTTGCCGAATCCGACACAGCCATGCGGGAGTTTGCGGCCATCGCGGAGTACGGCAGGGTGGTCACGGCCTACCACCGGCAGGTCATCGGGGCCGACGAGGTCCCTGAAGCGTATACGGGGGTGCAGTCGGCCTATATTCGGGCGCTCGACCACCTGAACCGCGCGTTCTCGCTCTGGTCGTCTGCCGCGGCCGCGTATGATGCGAAGGCGTATGCCGCGGCGAAAGACCACCTTGCCGGGGCCGACCGGGCGTGGAAGGACTACGTCGCCGCGATCGGCGATTACGACCGGGAACTCCGGATAGCAGAAGAAGGGGGAGAGATTCCTCCCGCCTAGACGAGATACTTCTCCGGGACGAGGACGGAGATCTCAAGCGACGTTAAGGACCCTGAACGGGCGATGAAGTAGTAGTCCCTGTAGCCCTCGAGGACGACGAACCGTTCCTTCTTCTCCCCGAACTTCCCGCCCGAGTACGGGAAGTCGTTTTGGGAGTAGCGGATGTCATCGATGACGACCCGGTTGGGGTCGGCCTTATCGCGGACCTCGATCGCGAGCCAGGGGTGATCGTTCGCCGGCGTTGCGCTCACGTTGAAGGCCCAGTAGGGGAAAGGGATGTAGTAGGTCTCGGTGGCAAGAACGCCGGGAGGGTTGTCGCTTGTCGCCGTCGCGTACTCGATCATGCCTTCGGCGACCCGGAGATCGTTTGGCTGTGCCGTCATCGCGATCGTGGGCGTCGGGGTCGGGATGCGGTAGGTCCCCGGGTCGACGAACCCTATGCTCTGCGGTGTCTTCTCCCCCCGGGCGGGCGCGGCCGGTGTGGGGGCGGTCCCCCCTCCTCCGAGCGCCTGCGGCTGCGCCGGAGACGGCGCCGGGGCGGGGGAGGCCGGCTGCGCCTCGCTGCTCTCCTCCGGCTCCGTGCAGCCGCAGGCGACGATGGCCGCCGCAAGAAGGATCAGGAGCAGGATATGACACCCTTGCATGGTGAGCTCTTGTTTAGCGGCGCTATTAGTAGTTACCCATCCTTACCGGCGCCCCTTCGCGGCAACGGGTTCTTCTGCGTGAGGTTCTATCGCTACCGGCACCAGTTACCTCTCGCGGTGCCGCGAAGAGTGCGAAGTTCGGTAAAAAAAGGATGTGTTCCGGGACGGGGGGGCGGTTCACGTCCCCTCGAGCGCCTCCATGGTAAGGCCCTTGAACGGCTCGCCCTCCCGCTCAAACACCTTCTGCACTTCGGCGATGCCTGCCGGGTCGCCGAGTTTCAGCAGGGCCGCGGCGGTCAGGGCCCGGCAGCACTCGGACCGGTGGCTCCCCTGGAGCACGGCGATCAGCGGCTCGACCGCCCGGGGGTCGCCGATCTCGGCAAGCGCCCAGATTGCCGGGTTTTTGATATCGTCGTCCGCGTCGCGCACGACCCCGATGAGCGGCTCCACCGCTTCAGCCCCGGCCCGGGCGAGCGCCATCGCCACGGTCCAGCGTGCATCGCTGTCGACGGCGAGCAGTGCCTGCACCAGCGGCCCGACCGCCGGCGCCCCGATGACCCCGAGGGCGCCGGTTGCCTGCAGGCTGGTGTAGGTGTCGGCGTTGAGCATGACGTGCATCAACTCCCGGACCTCTGCAGTACCTTCCCCCCGTACCTCTCTCCTCTCGATGGTCTTTTGCATCTCGTTCACCTCCTTGGACGGATGCAGGGTGTCTCCGGGGAACAATAAGCCTTTACGAACCAGAACTGCCGTGCGGTACTGTAGATCGGTACTGCCGGGCATAGGTTCTTATACCCCTGGGGGTGGCGGGCCGGTGCACCTCACCTCACCCGAACCGTCGCCTCTTGCGTTGATGCAAAGGCTGCGAAGATCCCCCGTTCCGCGTGCCGGTCACGGCTCATGCCTCCGGTGCCGCGGCTCTGGCCCCATGACCCGTCGCTACACCAGAACGCCTCGCATTTTCTCCGGTTCCGCCTGCTCCTTCGGGATAGGTGTCACCGCTATCATTATCCCGATCACCCTGCCGCCTTCGGAAACGATCGGCGTCCCGAGGAGGTCCGCCCGGAATCTCTCGCCGTTGTTCCGGAGGCCGGCAAGTTCGCCGTGCCAGGCTCCGCCGTCGAGGACCGTCCGGACGATCTCCCGGATCTCGTCCGGGCGCTCCCAGAACCGGGAGAAGTGCGACTCCTGCACCTCCTCTGCAGCCTGGTAGCCCCAGAGGGCGAGGTACGCGGCGTTCGCGTAGGTCACCACGCCGTCGGGGTCGAGGAGCGCGACCGCCCGCCGGGTGGAGGCTATCGCCCGGTCCTTGATGAGGAGTTCCTGCTCCCGCCGCCGCAGGTCGGCGATATCCGCGACGAGGAGGCGGTAGGCCCGTGCCTCTTCGGTGATGTCTTCGCAGGTGATATACTCCGTCCCGTCGGGGAGGGTGACGGCGCGGGAGAGGATCGTCTTCTTCGTCCCGGCCCGGTCCCGGATGGTGAACGTCCGGGGCCGGATCCGGCCCGGGACCGACCGCTCGAGATCCGAATGCCAGGCATCGATGACTTCCTGCCGGTAATCATCGTCGGGAAAGACCTGCCGGAACCATTCGGCGGATGTGGTCGCACTATCCGGCTCGTAGCCGGAGATATCGACGAACTGCCGGTTGGTATAGGCAAACCGATCGTCATGGTCGATGAGCGCGACCCCGCAGGGGGACGAATCGACCATACCCCGGAACCGCGCCTCGCTCAGCCGGAGCTGCTCTTCGGTCTCGCGCCGGGCGATGGCGATGGAGACCTGACGGAGGAACGACTCGATCGTCTCCGGGTTCTCAACCTCTCTCCCGGAAGGAAGGAAGATGCCTGCAATGCCGTAGAGGCGATCCCGCCAGACCAGCCCCGTGCAACAGACCCTCACGATATCGAACCGTTCGAGGATCGCCTTGCAGGCCTCCTCCGGGATCGCCCCGAAGCAGAGGTCATAGAACGACCACGAGGATGGTTCGGGACGGAGGACGAAATCGAGGAGGCCGCGCATCGAGAGGGGGGTCTGGTGATAGGGGGCGCCGAAGATGCGGTCGGCCGGGAGGACCAGGCCGACGGGGTCCCGTCCGATGAGTTCCGTGAGCCCCTCACGGAACCCCTCGCCCGCGATCGCCCGGATGGCGAACCGATGTTCGGCCTCGCTGTAGGAGAAGAGGTAGGCGTACGCTCCCGGAACGAGTTCCAGGAGCCGGTCGAGGGTGTACTGGCAGATGTCCTCCACCGGCTGGAGATCGACGAGGTCGATCGCCGTCCGGGCGAGGAACATCGTGTTCTGGAAATATCGTCTCCGCTCGGTGATATCCTCAAGGACGATCGTGCATCCCTTTGCCCCGTCCTCAAACGTCGTCGGGATCGCCTGCATGTGATAGAAGGACTCGCTGCCGCCGTCCCTTCGGTGGGGGATCTCGGTGATCACCTGCTCCCGCTCGAGGTTCTCGACGACGGCGAGAGCATCGGGACCGGAGACGACCGGGATGGCCGCCTCCCGGATGTTCTGCCCGATCACCTCCTCTTTTGTGCGTCCGAACCGCGCAAGACACTGGTCGTTCGCCTGGACGATCGTGAGGTCGGCATCAAGGACCAGGATCAGGTTCTTCGTGAAACAGAGAAACGCCGAGAGGGGGACACGCTGCGCGATGGAGTAGACCTTTGCGTTGCCGACGAGCCGGGACTCGACCTGGCCCGCCGCCTGCATCACCTCGAGGTGTTTTGAGACCGAGTTCCGGTTTGCCTTGAGGGTCTTTGCGATCTCGGTGATCGTCAGGCCCTTCGGCCGGAACTGGTATATATGTATTTCTCTCTCGCGGCAGGACCGGACTCTAGTACATCGATTCCAAAATAACAGACCGTATCTGGCCTTCGTCCCCTCCCCCACGGAGCGCTTCCCTCTGTCCCCTCCACCCCGCCCGCGCTTCGCGCTCCTCCCCCGCCCCCTCCCGGGGGCGAGGGCAGTCATGGCGATATCCCGTGGGAAGTCGTGCTCCGGGAGCGGCGCTGACGCCGGTTTCCCGGGAGAAAGGGAGAGTGGCCCCGAATCCGGTTCTTCCCCGGGTTCTCCCCATGCACTGGACCGTGGTGGCTATTGCCACGGGGGTGGGACTGACGGGGAGGGGCGAGCCCCCTCCCCGGTCTCTGCCTCGTGTCTTCAGCGTCCAGACTCAATTCCTACAGATTGCCATCCGCCTGTAACCCCCTCCCCGCCTGCGGGTACCCGTACGTTCCTCCTCAAAGCCCCCGCCCCCGGAGGGGGGCAGTACGTGGGGATACCGGGGACAAGCCGTCTCCTGGGAGGCAAACCCCCGGATGGTGTGAAAAAAGATCAATACTCTCCTCCGGTGGGACTGCCGGTAATTGGGATTCGTTGCACTAGTGAATCATAGGCCTCTCTCGGTGCGAAGGGCGCTTCTGGATCAGGGACGGCCATTGCGGAGCCGGCAGCCGGGGGAAGGGTCGTTCGTGCTGCATGGATTTATGGCGGGAAGGCGTATCCTGTACGATAGACCGGCGCCTGGAGGGCCACCGATTATGGAGAATAACGAACTCGTCAGCATAGCACAGGGAGGGCTCGCGATCATGAACCCGACCTCCCCGGAGAAGGTGCTCGCCGCCGGGCGGGCGGCGGGGCTCCGGGAAGGATCCCGTGTCGTGGAGATCGGGTGCGGGAACGGGACGATCCTCGCGCTCTGGGGGCGCGAGTACGGGATATCCGGCCTCGGCATCGAGGCACGGGAGGATGCCTGCCGCCGGGCGGAGGAGACGTTCCGGGCGGCGGGGCTCGACGACCGGCTTTGCGTCCGGTGCATGGACGCCCGGGAGTACGTCCCCGATGAGCCGTTCGACTGCGCCGCGGCGATCGGGGCATCCCACATCCGGGGCGGGTTTGCGGCGACGCTCGACGCCCTTCTCGGCATGGGACCGCACCCCGCCCGAGTTCGCCCGCGAGTGGCCCGACGTCCTGACCGGCTACGAGATCCTCGGCACCGCCCGGGAGGCCGGGTTCGACGTCGCCGCCGTCGTCCGGGCTGACGGGGCTGACTGGGACCGCTACGAGTCGGGGATATGGCAGTCGGTCCTCTCCTGGCTCGGAAACCACCCCGATCACCCCGACCGCGACTTCATGGTCGACTACCTCCGCCGCCTCCAGGACGAGTACTTCGGCTACGGCCGGGAGTACATGGACTGGGCACTCTTCGTCCTGGTGCCGGGGTTCTGGTGAGCGGCGGAGAGGGCCCGCCCCTGTGCCGTGCGCAGGGGGTCTCGCTCAGGACCCCTCAGACATTCTCGTGATCCTGGAGATCGAGATGGTGCGTCCCGGTGAATTCGGGCTGGTAGGGGAGCGCGAGCGCCATCTCCCCGGTTTTCCCGCGAAAGGCGATCTCTCGCTTCCCGCTACCTACCGCCGCTCAACCACATCGATATCTCGTGCGATGACGACGCGCCACTCGATCCCGTCGATCCCGGCGGTATCCCACCTCGCCTCTTTGGTCACGTTCTGCTCCCGGCCCTGGTCCCGGGGCGCATATTCAACGGACCCCGACGGTTCGGCAACGATGCGGGAGAACACTTCCTGGTGTTCCGGAGACCGGTAGTCCGGGTCTGAAAGAGGGTTATGCCCGATCTCTCCCGGGGTTGTGCTGTAGATCACCATTCCATCGGTCTGCGTCACCCAGATGTCGTACGGCGTGCCGTTCGTCAGGGGCACGATCACCCGCCCGATAAGGGCGTCGGGCTGGTATGCGGGACTCACGTACCCCAGGTATTCGGGCCCGAAGATGGGGTAACTCTGGGTGATCCCGTAGAATCCTTCTTCCGTGAGGAAGACCTCGTTCATGAGCGGCACCTGCTCCCGGACTGCCCGTTGTGTCTGCACCTGGTAGGTAAGGTTCCTGCCGACCAGGTCGGCGTAATCCTCAGGCACGGCCGCGACCACGACGCCATCCCGCGATATCACCAGGATCGACTCCATCCAGGGGTGCCGGAGTAGCGTCTGCCTCAGCGCTTCTTTCCCTGCGGTGCTGGTAAGCCCGGTCTCCTCGAACACCCGGGCATCCTCCGCAATCGAGGCTTTTACCGACTCCATCTCGTTGTTTATCCCGGAGACGGCGTCCCGGAGGACCGATTCGTGGTCTCCCCCCGGGAAGGGTTGGTTCTCTTCAGTGCAACCCGCCCCGAGCACCGCGATGGCGATGAGGAGAGCGGCAGAGATCACGTGTATGCGCATAATCGAAGGTACTTTTAACCCATATTAAAATCTACCGTATCTTAGAGGATCCTCGGAAGAATAAGGCATAATAATGGAGGGATAATCTGTTTTGCCGGTTAATTGGTAGAGTTTTTTTTCGCGCCTGCAATTCCTGGTGCTCGATGAGATCGCAGGCCCGGCGACATCACCCCGTCCCCGGAGCACCACTGGCTACGGCCGCGAACGCGTGGGTCGAGCCGTTTTCATCCTGATGCCGGGGTCCTGGCGGGCGACCGGAAATTCTTATCGCTCGTGCCGCCCTGCCTCACCGCATGGAGGTCTTTGCCGGCACGAGCGGCCGGGCATGCGCGGGAACCGGGGCGGCAGCCTCGCGTGGGCTCACACGGGGTCGGGGCTGCGGTGGAGCGTCAAGGTGAACCGGTCGTCACCTACCAGCATCGGCCCGGAGCGGGCGTATATCTTCTTCAACAACGATCACGCCATGCTTGAGAATGCGAGAGCAATGCTGCGCCTCTTCGGGCGGGAGATGCCCGGCTGAGAGCGGAGAACGATCCGCTCCCCGGATGGGCTCCATATATCACGTTTATTTCGCCGGTGGAGGCGTTAACATGCGATCTGTTCCGGAAATGCCGGGTCGTTCAAAAGTCTTTCGGTGAAATACGCTGAAAATGGGGGCCGATGACCGATACGAAATAGGATCGCATAAATATCGCATGCATCACCTAATGTTTGGGGAACTATTACCCCGGTGACATGAGAGAACTGTAGACGCGAGTGGAGCACCTCCCGGTGGGAGGTGCTCGCACTCACTCGTCGCGTGCGGTGTCTGCCGCGCTCGGGCGGTCGGGTGGGCATCCACCCCCTGCACCCCCTTCTCGCGCCGTGCGCTCTCTTCTTCGTTCCGAAAGAAGCAGCCTGACCTCATCGTCCACGAACCGGAGGGGAACGCCCTGGTCCCGCGCGATCGCCGCGAGGTCGTCGTACTCGGGTTTTTCCGCGACATGGCGTCCGCTCGCGGCCGCGGTCTTCACGCGGATGCGGTACTCCCTGCCGCCGACGCTGACCGGCACCGTCTCCCTCCTCCGGTCCGCGACCATCTTCCGGAACTCGTGCACCCTGACCCCGAGGGTCCCGGTCTCCTCCATGAGAACCCGGACCAGGCGGTCCTCGTCTGCAGCCGCGGCCATCACCGATATGACGCTGACCGGCCGGCTCTTCTTCCCGAACGCCGGGGTGACGAAGACGTCCGCCGCCCCTTCCGCAAAGAGGCGCTCGACCGCGTAGCCGATCACCTCCCCGGAAGTGTCGTCTAGGTTCGTCTCGAGCATGACGACCCGCCCCTCCCCCGGGGGGAGGCTCTCCCCCTCCACCACCCGGAGAAGGCCGGCCCGCCCCCGGGAGGCCCGGATACCGTAGCCGACCCGGGCGGGGGTCATGGCCGGGTAGAGGCTTGCGGTGCGCTTTGCGATGGCGGCGAGCAGAGCCGCCCCGGCCGGTGTGGTCAGGTCCGCGTCGACGGGCACGGAGGTGAAGGGGAACCGGTGGCGGGCGAGGATCGCAAGCGTCGCCGGTGCGGGTCCGGGGATATCGCCGCATTCCGTCCTCGTGATCGCGGAACCGAGCGCCGGGGGCGTCGCGACGATCGCCCCCTCGAAGAACCCTGCCCGGTCGAGGAGGAGCATCGTCCCGACGACGGAGAAGATCGTCTCCGCCGCCGGCCCGGGACCGCCGGCGGCAAGGTCGTCGAGGATCGAAGACACCCGGTCCCTCGCGCCCGACGAGAGGCCCACATCGTCCGCGACTGCCATGCACGCCTCCCGGAAGTCGTCGCCGCCCAGCGTGCCCTCCTCCCGGATCGTGACCGAGAGACGGGTCGCCGTGACCCCGCCCGC
The DNA here is from genome assembly GCA_019136335.1 of Methanomicrobiales archaeon. Lineage (GTDB taxonomy): Archaea > Halobacteriota > Methanomicrobia > Methanomicrobiales > Methanoculleaceae > Methanoculleus. The sequence continues at coordinate 11,203 of JAGVUK010000254.1, read as the reverse complement.
ATCCACCCTCTCCGCCTCGTAGCGGAACTCCCGGCAGATCCCGAGGTCCCGGATGGCGCCCGCGAGCGGGTAGAGCGCCCGGGGCTCCCCGAGGAGGTCGATGAGGGACGCAAGGAGCGTATCCCCCGTGACCCCCGAGCATCCCGGGTCGATGACGAGGATCTTCATGCTTCCCGGGCGGTCCTTACGCCCCCCTCGTCCGGCCCGCTGAGGCTTGAGGCGACCGCCTGTGCGATCTCCGCCACCCGTTCCGCCACCGCCCGGCCGCCGGGGATGGCGTTCGTGAGGTGTGCGCCCTCCGCCGCCTTCTTTGCCGCTTCCGCTGGACCGGTGCCGAGCGCGGCCGCGACCGCGGCGGGCACGGTGATGTTGAGGATCGTGTTCCCGCCGTACTGCAGCTCCTGGGTGAGGACGGCCCCCACGAATATGGCGGTGCCCATACCGGGGTCGTCCCGCCCCTTCCCCTCAAGCGCGTACTCCGGGACCGCCCGGGCGGTGAGGTTCTCGATATGGTAGTCCTTTCCGTCGATCCTGATATCGTAGGAGACCAACGCGTCGAACCCCCAGAACTTCGCGGTGAACGGGTCGGTCCTGCGCGCGTGGGGCGCGATCTCCGCAAAGCGGAAGGCGATCTCCTTTCCGGTGAACCCGGAGAGGACCGCAGAGCCCCGCTCCTCGACGAGAGCCTTCTTCTCCTCATCGAGGGCCCCGGCGGCCTCCTCAAGCGTCCTCCCCGCTTTGAGCATCTCGTAGACCTTCACCGCCCGCCGGTAGATCGCCCGGTCCCGGACCGGTTCGCTCGCCCGGATGCATGCATCCGTCACCGGACCCCGGTTCACAACCTCCGCCTTCCGGGCGATGGTGTTCGTGGCGCAGAGGGCGGTCTCGGGGTCGATGAAGGACTGCATCTTGTAATCCCGGATCGCCGCCGCGGCACGCTCGACGTCGCCGCCGCTCCCGATCAGCAGCCGGAGCGCCGGCAGGATGTCGCCGGCGAGGTGGCCGAGGGGGACGTTCACCGGCCCCCCGGAGAACCCCGCCCCGATGACGGCGGACTCCTGGAACCCGGCGAAGAGCTCGTTTGTGACCATCGACCCGATCACCGACGGCCCGCCGACGTCTTTTAAGATCAACCCGAAGTCGCCGACGAGCCGGGCGGTCTCGTACTCCTCCCCGGTCCCCCGCATATGGAGCCTCTCCGGGAGCCCCGCCGCCTCGACGGCCCCCTTCCCGGCAAGGTAGGCGGAATCGACCTCGCCGAACTTCCCGAACTCCTCCCCGAGCAGGGCGTCCGGGTGGACGAGCTCCATCGTCACCGCCGCCGCGATCAGGGCGGGCCAGAGGGGATAGGGGGTCGTCCCGGCCCCCTCCATGCTCCGCATCATCGCTTCGGTCCCGACCTTCGCGGCGTTTCTCGCGAGTTCGGGGATGTTGTAGTCCTCCCCGAGGGCGGCGTGGCCCATGACTCCCCCGCCGGCGATAAACGGCGGCAGGACCGCGCCGTCGAGACGGGTCAGCCGCTTATCCATCAGGGCCTCGTAGATCGCAAGGTACGCCGGGAACGCCGGGACCCGGTGGGTGAACTTGTTCGTCGTCAGGGCGATGGCGCTCGTCCGGTCACCCCCGGCATGCATCCGGGCGATGGCGCCGAGCTTCCGGTTTCCGAGCGGGACGCCGGCGCGGGCGCAGCTCCCCGAGAAGTAGGCGAGTGTGGCGACGATCAGGGCCGCGTTCGCCGGCTCAGCCCCGCCCCGTTTCGCCTCGCCCACCGCCTTCGCGATGACGGGGTCAAGCGGCAGGTGGGGGGCCGAGGCATCGATGACCGTCATGTCCACAAGACGCATCTCCGGGGCGCCGATGCCGCAGAAGATATCCCCCGCAAGCGAGTTCGCCGCCGCAAACGCCGGGATCACGAGCGCCCCGTGCCCCCGGGTCGCCGCCTCCAGCTTGTCGACGGTCATGTAGTCGGGCGCAAACGTCGTGGCGTGGGCCGCGGCGAGGAGCACCCGCTCTCGTTCTGTTTCCATGGGTCCGGTAACCTCCCTCGTTGGTGCGTGAACAGGAGATCTCGGACATAAAAAAGTACCGCCCGCAGGCGGTGCCGGAAGATCCGGCTACAGGTACAGCGCCTGGGCCGCGACGACCTCAGCGCTGTCCTTTGCCCGCGCGTAGTCCTCGAGGGGCTCGGCGTTCACCTCGAGGAACCGGAGACCCCACCCGAACGGGGCGAGGATGGTTTGGGCCTGCTCCTTCTCGCCGAGGATGTAGAGCGTCGCGGCCATCGCCTCCACCGACGTCAGCCGAAACGGCCGGCCGAAGTTCACCGGGTTTGCGGCGACAAGGAAGGGGAGCGCCCGGCGGTTGCGCCATGAAGCGACGGCCCCGGTATCGAGCACCTCCCAGGAGCAGTCGAGCGCCGTTATCGAGGGGAGGCGCCGGTCGGCGGGGGAGACCGCTCTCTCCGCGGTCGGGTCGAGGAGGAGGGTCGAGCGGGGGATCTTTGCGATGCTCGTGACGATCGTGACAAGCCCGCGCTGTGCGAGTTTCTTTGCCGTACACTTCCGCGGGTCGCAGGTGTTGTCCCGGTAGGCGTAGAGCGGTATCATCTGCCTTGTTATGGTACGCCGCCGAGATCCTATCAATGTACGTGCTCATCGCTCCCTGCATCGAGAACCCGGGCTGCCGCGCCCGCGGGATAACGACCGATGAGGACCTCCGCCACTTCCGCCGGGCCGTCGAACGCTGCCGGCGCTTCTCGATCGAGATGGTCCCGCTTCCCTGCCCGGAGACGATCTATCTCGGCCGCGACCGTCCGCCGGGCTCGTACCTCGACCGCCTCGCGACCCCCGCGTTTGCCGCGCTCCTCGACCGGCTCGAGGCGGAGGTCCGCGCCGCGATCCGGGAGCGCCGAGAACCGCCCCTTGCGATCGTCGGGGTGGACTCCTCCCCCGCCTGCGGGGTGACGGCCACCTACCACTCATCCGTAAAACAGCCCGGGCGCGGCGCGTTCCTCGCCCGGTTCCCGGATATCCCGGCAGTCGACGTGAAAGAGTTCGCCCGCCACCGCATCTACCTCGCAGGCCCCCTCTTCTCCGAGGCTGAGAGGACCTACAACCTCGTCCTCCGTGACCTCCTCAACGCGCACCTCTTCGATGTCTACCTCCCCCAGGAGGTGGGGGACACGAGCCATACCCGGTGCCGGGAGGAGCACCGGGCCATCTTTGCGCAGCACCTCCAGGCCCTCCGTGATGCCGATATCGTCGTCGCGGTCATCGACGGCGCGGACGCCGATTCCGGGACCTCCTGGGAGATGGGGTATGCCTACGCCCATGGCAAACGGCTTGTCGCTCTCCGGACCGATTTCCGGGTCGTCGGCCACCACGAGCGGGTCAACCTGATGCTCGAGGAGTCGGCCGCGGTCGTCACGAAGAAAGAAGACCTCCCCGGGGCGCTCGGATCGCTTCTTCCGGCGTCACCCTGACGCCGGCCGCCTCTTCTCCATCGAGAGGACGTTTTTATCGTCCCTGCGGGCGTAGGCCACGCTGTCCATCACCGTCCGGATGAAGTGGACCCCGAGGCCCCCGATCGGCCGCTCTTCCGCGGGGACGTCGAGGAGCGGCGGCGGGGCGGTGAGCGGGTCGAACGCGACGCCGTCGTCGGTGATCGTCACGCGGATTGTGTCATCCTCCACGGTGCAGGCGATCGTGATCGATCCTCTCTCCCCGCCCGGATACCCGTAGAGGATGGTGTTGCTGCAGGCCTCGTCCACGGCGAGCTGGACCGCAAAGACCGTCTCGTCGGCGCTCCCGGCAAGCACCGCGGCGAGGAAGTCGGCGATCGTCGCGAGGGCCCCGAGATCCGCCCGCACCGTGAGTTCCGCCATCACACCACCCGGAGGACCATGAGCGTCTGGTCGTCGAACTGCGGTTCGTCCCCCGAAAAATCGGCGACCGCCCGGCGGACCCGGTCGACGATCTCTTCTGAGGGATGGTCGCGGCAGCCCATGACCGTCTCGATCAGCCGTCGCTCCCCGAACTGCTCCTCACGGGCGTTGATCGCCTCGGTGACCCCGTCGGTGTAGAAGAGGACGAGGTCGTTGCTCTCGAGCGCGAGGGTCTCCTCCCGGTAATCGGCCTCCGGCATGACCCCGAGGATGATCCCGGTCCCCTTCAGCTCGAGCGGCCGGTCGCCGCCCGACCGGAAGAGGAGAGGCGGGTTATGCCCCGCGTTGACGTAGGTGAGGGTCCTGTCTGCCGGGTCGACGACCGCGTAGAAGAGGGTGACGAACATCCCGGACTTCGCGTCCGCGGCGATCAGGGCGTTCGCCTCACCGACGGCCTCGCGGGCGCTCCGCGGGACCAGCGCGTTCGCCCGGAGCACCGTCCGCGAGAGCGCCATAAAGAGCGCCGCAGGGACGCCCTTCCCCGAGACGTCGGCGATGACGAAGGCGGTCCGCTGCCCGGAGAGGGGGATCGCGTCGTAGAAGTCCCCGCCGACCTCCTTTGCCGGGAGCGAGAGGGCGGCGACCTCGAGGCCGGGGACCTCCGGCAGCCGTTCGGGGAGGAAACTCATCTGGATATCGTGCGCGATCCGGAGTTCGGCCTTCTTCCGCTCGAGTTCCGAGAGGTAGGCGTCCCGCTCCGCCTTCGTCTGCCGCTCGGTGATCAGGTTCCCGATGATGAGCGCGAAGATGAAGACCCCGGTGGCGTTCGCGATGATCATCGGCAGGGCCACCCCCCCGACGACGGTGAGCGCCTGGTCGAACGGCCGGCAGAGGAGGAGGGTGAGGCCCATGTGAAACGTCTCCATGCCGACGGCAAAGAGGACCGCGCCGTGCATCCCGACGAACTTTTTCCCGGAGAGAAGGAAGATCAGCCCCCCGAAGAGGCCCGCGAGGACGGTTGCGGCCGCGCACGGGACGGCGGTGAACCCCGCAAGGGAGAAGCGGTACGCGGCGCCGATCAGGCCGGCGCCGAGCCCCACCACCGGACCGCACGCGAGCCCCCCGACCATGGGGCCGAGGTCGCGGACGTTTGCGGTGGCGCCGAGGATGGTGATGCCGCTCTCGGTGCCGTAGATGGAGAGCGCCCCAAAAAGGAGGACGAGGATCGCCTGGCTCTTCCAGGTCACGAGGCCGTCGAGCACCCGGGTAAACGACGCCGTCCGGGTGATCAGGTAGGCGACCACCACGATGACGCAGATCATCTGCAGGAGCACAAAAAAGAGATCGCCAAAGCCGGAGAACGCCATACCGCTCAGGGCCCCGCCGAAAACCCGGCGAGCGCCGCCGCTTCGTCGGGGGAGAGGGAGAAGATCCGGTGAAAGCCCGCCATCGTGAAGACTTCGAGGATCTGCGGCTGTGCACAGGCTATCCTGAGCACCCCGCCGTCCTTCTTCAGCCGTTTCAGCGCGGCAAGCAGTACCCGGAGGCCGGAGCTGCTGATGTAGTCGAGGTCGCAGAGGTTGATGAGGAGGCATCTTCCCCCCGCGTCGAGCACCCGGTTGATCCGTTCTTCCGCCTTCTCCGAAGAACCTGCGTCGAGCCTTCCTTTCACCGCGATGATATCGACGGCGCCCGCTCTCCTCTCGAGGATCTCAACACGCCCGCTCATTGAACGAACGTTCGATCTGATGAGAGATAGATGTTGCTCTCTGGTTTGGGGCCGTCTTAAGCGGAAGCAAAAAAAATGAGGGTGTATTGTTGGGTGTGTGATAACCATACGGGGGTTCTGGGCAATCCCGGAGCGGCTGTGCCATCCGCGCCGGCGCCCTGTCCCACCATGCCGGTATGCGTGTTCAGAGAGGTGTGCCTGACTGGCTCCACCGGGGCGCCGCCCCGGTGCTGACGTTAACCCTGACGTTGGTGCAATCAACGTGGTGAATGTTTTGTTCACCGATCCCAGCCGTTCTTGTGCCGGTCCGGACCACCTGTGCCCGTGTGGCCCGGGTCGCCGGCAGAGTTTCCCCACCTCTGCCGACTCTGGGGGATCATGCGTTGATCGATATCGCATATATTCTTTCTGGTCAATGCCTTGCATTGAGGCGTGGCATTGTATGTAGCACCATAGCATGCAGCACTGCAAAACACTATATCCCCCGGCGCGAAACTCTGTTTGCACATGGATCCCACTACCGACGCACTCTCTCTCCTGCTCAGCACGTTAAAAGAGCATCCGCGAGGCATGTCGGTCTCCGATCTTGCTGCCGCCGTTGGAATCAACCGGAACACCGTCTCCCGGTACCTCGACGTCCTCCTCGTATCGGGCCAGGTGGAGATGGAGACCTACGGGAAGGCCAAGGTCTTCTACCTCTCGCAACGCGTCCCCATTGCCGCCATGCTCAACTTCTCGTCGGATCCCGTGCTGGTCCTCGACCGCGATCTCCGGATCGTCCAGGTAAACGATGCCGTCTGCACGTTTGCAGGGAAGGAGCGGGACGATATCATCGGCAACAGCGTTGAAGCGTCGCCGCTCGCCGCGTTCGACCACCCGCTGATACGGGGCCGGATCACCGACGCCCTGAACGGCCGCGAGGCCACCGAGGAGCTCCGGTTCCTGCGGCACGACAGGGAACTCTTCTTCCGGGTCAAGTTCCTCCCCACCGTCTTCAACGACGGGGCGCCGGGAGTCACCATCATCCTTGAGGATATCACCGAGGGGCGGCGGGCGGAAGAGGCCCTGCGCGAGAGCGAGCTGCTCTTCCGCAGCCTCGTCGAGAACATCAGCGACCTGATCCTGAACGTCGACGAGACCTTCAGGTTCACCTACGTCAGCCCCAAAAGCCGGGAGATCCTTGGTTACGCACCCGAAGAGATGCTTCAGATGACGCCCTGCGACTTCATGCCCCCGGAGAAGGCCGAACGGGTCCGGACACAGTTTTCCGCGCTTTTCGCTGACCCGGCACCCCGGGTCCTCTTCGAGTGGACGATGCTCCACCGGGACGGGAGCGCCGTCATCCTCGAGGTGAGCGGGACGCCGGTCTACGATATGCTCGGCGACTTCACCGGCTACCGGGTGGTCTGCCGTGACGTCACCGAACGGGCGCGTGCCGCAAAGAGGGTGGCCCAGTGGAAGTCGTTCCTCTACTCGGTCGTCAACAACGTCCCGAGCATGGTCTTCGTCCGGGAGGTGGAAGGGAACACGTTTGTCTTCGCAAACCGGGCCGCCGAGGCCTTCCTCGGCATGACACAGGAGGAGATGGCGGGCAGGCAGGCCGCGGACCTCTTCCCCCGGGAGATGGCGGCTTTCTTTGCCGACGGCGACCGGGAGATGCCGGAGCGACCGGCCGCCCTCGAGGAGAAGGTCCACCTCCCGACGGGGGAGAGCATCCTGATGAAGAAGATCCCGATCTTCAACTCCCACGGCACGCTCCGGTACATGCTCGGGATCGCCGAGGACGTCACCGACCGCGCCGCCGCCGAGGATCTCCTGGTTGCCGAGCGCGACCGGGCGCAGGGCTACCTGGACGCGGCCGGCGTGATGATCGCGGTGATCGGGGCGGACGGGACCATCGACCTCGTCAACCGGCGGGGAAACGAGATCCTCGGGTATGCCGGCAACGATCTCGCCGGGAAGAACTGGTTTGCGACGGTCGTCCCGGAGCGCCTGCGCGACCGGCTCGCCCGGAACTTCGCCCTTCTTGTGGCCGGCAGGACCGAGCCGCCCGCCTTCGAGGAGAGCCCGATCGTCACCCGGGACGGCCGGGAACGGTTGATCCGCTGGCACAACGCCCTCCTCCGCGATGCGGACGGCAACGTCGCGGCGATGGTGAGTTCCGGCGAGGAGATTGCAGAGTAGCCGGACCCGTCCCGCCGGTACAAAAAACCCGGGAAGATCCGGCCGTATCGACGGTTTCAGGGGTCATCTCTTAAATACGCCGCAGGGCACATACAGTACTGGTGACAACCTTGGTGGACATCATCTCCCTTGTCCTTATCGCCGTCGTGGTGCTGATCGTCATCGGCGTCGCGGCAGCCGTAATAGGTATCTACAACCGGTTCTTCTCCCTCAAAAACTCCGCCGAAGCAACGATCGGGCAGGTGAAGGTCGCGATGAAGAAGCGGCTGGACATGATCGAGCAGCTCCTCGGCGCGGTGAAGAGCTACGCGGCGTTCGAGAAGGAGACCCTGACCGGGGTGACCGCGATGCGGGCCCGCATCGGCAGCGCCGGCCCCGGCGACCTCTCCGAACTCGAACGCGAGTCCCGGTCGGTTCTCGGGCGGCTGCTTGCCGTCGCGGAGAACTACCCCGACCTCAAGACCTCCCGGACGGTGCAGGACCTGATGGGCGCGGTGAAGGGGGTCGAGGACGAGATCGCCCGGCACCGCTACACCTACAACAACATCGCCCAGCAGTACAATACCATGACCGACACGATCCCTTCAAACCTGGTTGCCGGCGTCATGGGCTTTAAGAAACTGGAATACCTGGAGTTCGGCGAAGAGATCGAGCGGGTCCCGACGATAGCGTTCTGATAGACCATGCGCGTGACTGAACGGCAGCAGATCTTCATCCTTGTTGCCATCACCCTGCTTGTCGGGGTCCTGGCGGTCGCCGGAGCGGCCGCGCTCCCCGGCCTCTTCCGGGGAAACCTGGACGTCCAGCACTACGACGCCGTCTTCTACGAGGACGGGACCCTCATCGAGCGCTACACCTACGACGTCCGGTCGGCGGGGGAGTACCGGATGCTCTTTCGCTACTGGAACGCGCCGCTGACCTTTGCCGCCGTCGACCGGCCGCACATCGAGTTCCTCGGGATGACCGCACCGCCCGGGACCATCGGTTACGTCAGGGACTCCGGGGGCGAGGTCCGGACGGCCGCCGGGAGCGCGAGCCCCTCAGACCTCGCCACGATCCGGAATCTCGCGTACGAGAACGAGGTGGGCATCTTTAACCCCGGCTACTTCGCCCCGGGCACCTACACGGTGGAGTACCGCTACCATGTCCGGCCGCCGGTCGAGTACGACAACCAGTGGGCGCACCTGAACCTGAAACTCGTGGACGAGCACGTCCCCTACCGGGACCTCCGGATCACCCTCCCGTTCGCCGGTGATATCGAGGAGGTTTACACGCACCCCCCCACCCTCGATGTCGAGCGGACGGCGGACGCCGTCGTCATAACGGGGAGCGCGTCCCAGGACGACGCATTGAACGTTGAGATGGTCCTCGACCCGGCGTTCACCAAGAAGGTCGGCGGCTTTGGGACGTTCGTCCCGGACGTGCGGCAGAAGGCGGCCGACGCGAACCGCTGGCCTCCCCTCCTCTACGGGGCGGCAAGCCTCCTCTACGGCCTTGCGACCCTCCTCGTCCTCGCGATGCCGTTTATCCTCCTTGGCGTCTACCTCCGGTACGGCAGGGAGAAACCGTTCACGGTGCCCGAATACCTGAGTTTCACCCCGAATACCGCGCTCAAGCCCTGGCAGGTGAACCTCCTCTTCAAGGGCGACGCCCTTGAGTTCGACAACGACGGGTTCTACGCGACGGTGCTCGACCTCCACCGCCAGGAGAAGATCGTCGTGACCGAGAAGCCGGACGGCAACGGGGTCACGGTCCGGATCGTCTCGGGGGAGTCCACCGACCCCTACGAGCAGCGGGTGCTCAACTTCCTTGCAAACATCGCAGACGACCACGTCGTGGACACCGAAGACCTCGCGGCGTTCGCCGAGACCGCCCGGCGGAGCCCGGGTTACCAGCACCGGATCCTGCAGTACCAGCAGTCGCTTACCGCTCTCTCCCGGGACGTGGATACGACGCTCGCCCGGCAGTACGTCAGGGACGGGAGGGGGCTCATCCTCCCGCTCGTCTTCCTCGGGGCCATCCCCTGCGGGCTTGCGATCCTCGCGTTCATCTTCGCGCCGGGCGCGGCCTACCTCCTCATCCCGGCCGGGGTCCTCTCCTTCATCGTCGCGGTCCAGGTGGGGATCGCGGCCCTCTTCCCCTCGACCCTCTTTGGGGTCTGGAAGGGCGACCACTACCGGGAGAAACTCGAGTGGGACGCGTTCGCCTACTTCCTCTCGGACCTCGCGTTGATCCGGCAGTACTCCCCCGCCGACCTCTCGATGTGGGGAGAGTGGCTGGTCTACGGGACCGCGCTCGGCCTCGGCGATAAGGTTGAGCAGGCGATGAAGAACTTACACATCAGCCTCCCGGACGTCGGGATGCCGCTCTACTCGAACATGCCGGTGATCTTTGCCCCGATCGTCCTCTACTCGCCGCCGTCCTCGGGCGGCAGCGGCGGGTTCGGGGGCGGCGGGTCCTTCGGCGGCGGTGGCGGGTTCGGGGGCGGCGGTGTCGGGGGCCGATAATACCTTTTTTTTCGAGCCCCTCGGCCGGATAGGTCCGAATTTGTTCGTAGTTAAGGCAACCTACTTACCTCCGGCGGGAGAATGTAGCGGTGTTGATGCCTATGACGGGATCCTATCCGAACTATCCGGTCATCGTCCTCACGCTTCTTCTGGCCGTCATCGCCTGCGGGTGCATGGCTGCCGGGGGGGAGGACGACCATGCCGACCGCATCTCCGGGAACGGGACGGTCACCTATGTCGATCTCGAGGGCGGGTTCTACGGGATTGTCGCCGACGACGGCGAGCGCTACCTCCCCGCCGATCTGCCGGCGGACTTCCGGCAGGACGGCCTCCGGGTCACGTTCGTCGTTGATGTGGCGAAGGAGACGGCGACCATCCAGCAGTGGGGAACGCCGGTCGATGTCGTCAGCATGGAGAAGGGCGATACCCGCCGGACGATTGCAACGAACGGGACGGTCACCTACATCGACCTCGAGGGCGGATTTTACGGGATCATCGCGGAAGACGGTATGAACTGCCTCCCCTCGAACCTCCCGGAGGAGTACCGGATCGATGGTCTTTCGGTGCAGTTCTCTGCCGATCTGGAAGACGACGTCACAGGGTTTCCCATGTGGGGAATGCCGGTGAAGATCCGGTCTATCGAGCCCATCGGTAGTGTCCGGCTCGTCGCCGGGAATGGGACGGTCACGTATGTCGACCTCGAGGGCGGGTTCTACGGGATTATCGCCGACGACGGCGGGCGCTACCTCCCGCTCGGCCTCGGCGAGACCTGGCTGGTCGACGGCATGAACGTGACGTTCGTTGCTCAGGTGAGGGAGGATGTCGCGACCATCGGGCAGTGGGGGACTCCGGTCGAGGTCATCGCCATCGATAAGGCCGGGAACACGACGTTCGTCGCCG
>JAGVUK010000251.1 GCA_019136335.1 Methanomicrobiales archaeon | reverse complement strand
CGTCCATCGCAATCACAAGATCTCCTTCTCGCAGTTCATACCGCGAAATATCTGGTGTCACATATGGCCAGTATTTCGTGATCTCTTCTTCCCAGTCGAGGATGCCGCGTTTAACATTTGAGCCTCTAAGTAGAAGGATTCCAGAATCTGCATAACCAGAACTAGGAAAGGGAAACCCCGTAAGAAGATTCACAACCGCACCGAGCGAAGTACATTTCCAATCCTCCGGTATCACTCCCACTTCCGTCCGCTTATACCCCGGTGGCACGTCCTCCACCCCTGCCTGCCGGCCGATCATTCTCCTTCCTCCTCCTGGCGTTGCACCTCTGCCAGTTCGCGCTCGATCTCCTCGACCGTCGGCAGAGCGGATTTGAGATGAGTCGGGAGGGCGCGGGTCAACTCGTAGGTCGATATCCCGATGGGCTTGTCGATACCTGAAATGCTGTACTCGGCGAGCAGATTGTCCTTGCTCTGGCAGAGGATCAGGCCGATCGTCGGCTGGTCGTCCGGGTGGCGGAGCAGATCGTTTACCACGTTGCAGTAAAAGTTCAGTTTCCCTGCATACTCCGGCTTGAATCTCCCCCTCTTCAGATCGATGACGATGAACGCCCGCAACCGCAGGTGGTAGAACAGAAGGTCGATGTAGAAATCCTCTCCCCCGACATCCAGACGATACTGCCGTCCGACGAACGCAAAGCCCTGTCCCAGTTCGAGCAGAAACTTCTCGAGATGGCAGATGAGCGAAGTTTCGAGCTCGCGCTCATGGAACGGCTCGTCGAGCGTGAGAAAGTCGAAGATATACGGATCTTTCAGAGCCTGCTGTGCGAGATCCGACTGCGGAGAGGGCAGGAGTGCGCTGAAATTCGTGACCGCCTTTCCCTGCCGTGCGTGGGCCTCTGTCTCGATCTGTATGGCAAGCACGTTTCTGCTCCAGCCGTGCGCGAGGGTCTGCTCCATATACCAGAACCGGGTCGGGAGGTGCTTGACCTTCTCCATCAGGATGATGTGATGAGCCCAGGGAACCGCCCAGAACACCTCTTGCGGAACGTGTGCCCCCGTATCCGGCGCAGATGGCACCCCCGCCGTTTGTGCCACCGCCCGTGGCACAATTCCACCCCCACCCATCTCCGGATACTCGCGGAAGAAGGCGAGCATCCGCTTAATGTTCCGCTCCGAAAAGCCCTTCACCTCCGGCAGTTCGTTCTTCAGCGCCGAAGAAAGGCGCGGGATGACCGCAGCCCCCCACCCATCCGAACGCTGCCGCTCGTGAATGATCCGGCCAACCTCCCAGTAGAGCCGGACGAGCTCGGCATTGACCGCCAGGACCGCCCTGGTCCGTGCCGAGAGGATCCGCTCCTTCACGTCGACGAGCAAGCCGGCAAAATCGTCCGGGGCAACGTCCGCTCCGCCTCTCATCCCCACACCAGCCTCATCCTCTTCAGGTGCTCCTCGACCCTCTCACCAAACACCTCCACCTCCCGCTCCAACTCCGGCAGCGGGCGGGCATACCGCTCGTCGAGTTCCTTCACCCGCCCGGCAAGCCGCTGCGTCAGCCGCTGCACCTCGCCCTCGATGGCGGCCCGGATTGAGGCGAACCACTTATCCTCCACCACCAGCGTCTTGATCTCATCTTCGGTGAGGGTCGCGTACCGGGCCAGCACCCGCTCATCGAAAGCGGCCTGTGCGTCCTTCACTGCTTTGCCTGCCCTGGACTCTGCCTCGATCAGCGCCATGACCTGCATGAGGGCATCGCGTTCCTCGGCAAACTCCGGGTTCCTCCCGATCTCCTTCGACCGGGCGTTCACCGCCGCTCTGGTGACGTTGCCCTTCTCGTTCATCGCGTCCTCAAGCAGCCCCTCCTCCCCGGTATGCTCCTCGATGAACTCCTCAAGCTCGCGGGTGGCGGTCTCCTGCCGGGCCGCGAGATCGTCGATGGCCACCTGCCCGGCGGCAAAGTAGCGGTTAATAATGAGACCCGGCGGGATCAGGTCCATCTTATACTTCCGGCGGCCGATGGTCAGGTCCGGTGTCTCCTTGATCTTCTTCGCCTTGTCCTCGATGATCCCGCGGGGCTTTGCCCCCTCGACCCACCCCTCCGCGGCGACGAGATCGACATCGTCCTGCATCACCCCGGCCCAGTAGTCCATCAGGCACTGGTACGCATCATACTTGTCCAGCAGCGGCAGGTCGGCAAACCGCGCGAGCAGGTCCTCCGAGAGCGCACGGATGATCTCCCTGGGCTTGTCGCCGGTGTCGAGACCTTTGAGGCGTGGCTCGTGCGCCGCCCGCCACCCCTCAAAGACGGCGACGACGCGGCCGGAGTAGGCCACAAACTCCGGGTGGGCGAGGATGGTGGCCTTCACCTGCGCCGGCTCGACCCTCGGCTCCAGGTACCCGGGGCGGCCGTTCGACCTGAACAACGCATCCCGTAGCGTCGGGAAGACCGACCAGTAGGGCTGCAGGGCATCAACGTCCCGCACAGGGATGCCGCCGTTGAGGTGGGCGTCGAGGTCGTGGAGGTCCTCAGGCTCGCTTGAGTCGATATAGCGCGGGATGTTCAGGTTGTAGTCGTTCGCACCGCTCGCAATCTCCGAGACCGGAACCATGCGGGAGTAGCGGGGCACCTCGATCTGGTTGTTGAAGACATCCACGATCTTCCGGATATCCTGCGAGCGGAGCCGGTTCTTGTTTCCGTCCTTCTCAAACCCACGCGAAGCGTCGATCATGAAGATCCCGGTCCGGGCAGAGGCGTTCTCTTTATCGATGACGATGATACAGGCCGGGATACCCGTCCCGTAAAAGAGGTTCGGGGGCAGGCCGATGATCCCCTTGATCAGTCCGTGCCTGATGAGATTGCGGCGGATATCGGCCTCTTTATTGCCGCGGAAGAGCACCCCGTGCGGGAGGATGATCGCACCCTTTCCGGTGCTCTTGAGCGACGTGATCAGGTGGAGGAGAAACGCATAATCGCCGTTCTTCTCCGGCGGGACGCCGTACTCAAAGCGTTTAAACTCGTCGTTTGCCGGGTCGAGGCCGTTCGTCCATGCCTTGGAGGAGAAGGGAGGATTCGCGACCGCGAAGTCGAACTTCTTCAGGCTCCCGTCGGGGTTCTTGAAGTGCGGGTCGGCAAGTGTATTGCCGCGCCAGATCTCCGCGCCCGGGTGACCGTGGAGGATCATATTCATCCGCGACAGTGCCCAGGTGGCGTTATCTATCTCCTGGCCGTAGATCGTGATCCCCCGCGGGGCTTCGTCGCTCGCCTTGAGGAGGAGGGACCCCGATCCGCTGGCAGGGTCGTAGAGTGTCTGATCCTGGCGCGTATCAGGATCGATACCGACCACCCTGGCAATGACCCGGGAGACCTCGGCAGGGGTGTAGAACTGCCCTTTGCTCTTACCCGATTCGGTGGCGAAATGCCGCATCAGGTACTCGTAGGCATCACCGAGCAGATCGTCGCCTTCGGCGCGGTTTGCCCGAAGGTCCAGACCTTCAAAGATCGCCACCAGTCTGGAGAGGCGGTCCTGCATCTCCTTCCCGCTCCCAAGCTTCGCCTCATCGTTGAAATCGGCCTGGTCGATGACCCCCTTAAGGCCGTTCGCCTCTGCGAGCTTGCCGATGATCTTGTTGATCTTGTCTCCGATCTCCTTGTCGCCCTTCAGCCTCACCATATCGTCGAAGCTTCCCCCTTCGGGCACCTCGATGATCATATCCTCCTTCCCCGCGTACCTATCGGAGATGTATTTCACGAACAGCAGCGTGAGAATATAGTCCTTGTACTGCGAGGCGTCCATGCCTCCGCGGAGCTCGTCGCAACTGCTCCAGAGCGAGCTGTAGAGATCGGATTTTTTGATTGCCATATCTCCTCCTCCTTATGTCTTCGGTTCCCGCCCGGTTATTTTCCCGCGGATTAAGGATGATCTGACTTCAGGTTATACGGATCTATTGACTTCTGCCACAACCAGAGTTAGATTCAATTCAAACTGTATGAATGTTAATACTTTGCACTGGAGCGGTGCCTGGTGCTCTATCACACTAATTATGCAGCACTTTGGGCTCGGCTTTGAGATCCGAAACCTTCTCCGTGCCGGTGGATTCGCCTGGTCTGATACCGCCCTGGATCGCGAGTGGGGGCCAATTCTGTTTGAGGCGATCCGAACGGTGGTATAATAGCGTGCGGTAGATTCGCCGGGTTCTTGTGATAGAAATTCACAACAACCCTGTATGGAGATACGCGCCGTCACCGGACACCCGGTGGTTCTCTCAATTATCGGATTCCTCCTAACCGCCGGCTGCGTCTCGGTTCCGCCGGCAGGGGACGATTAGACGCCTATGGCTGCTTACCCCCCCACCCCACACCAACAAGGCTTTTACCCCGCCGGGGAGCACCTCCCACTGTTGCATACGGACCCTGGCAGCCCCGCGCCCGGGCATAAACAACCCCAACCCTGCCGCATCAAAGACCACAGAACGGAGATGACACCATGAAGGTGCTTGTGAGAACCCCCGAAGGAGTTGAAGAAGTCAGGGAAGTCGATTCCGACGACATCATCCCCGGCGACCTCCTGGACGACGGCTCGGTCGTGCTCGACCTCTGGGACGAACTCTCGGACGACGACTACCTGGCAATCGGCCTGTACGACTGAGCACAACGGCACAGGGTGAGCCAGACCCTGCCCCCTCATCGCACTCCCGCCCGACCGTTCCACTCCCGGACCGGCCGCGAGTAGCACACCTCACAGAGGTTCGCCTGCGTCTCCCGCGACCGATCACCGTCCTCCCGTTGTCGCAGATATCGCACCGGCCGGGCTCGACCTTCACCCGTTCGAACATCCGGTGGTCGAGGACGCCGGGGAGGGGCCGGACGCCGGTTGCACCCTGGTTGTACCCGGAGTTGCAAACAGGGTTGCAACCACCCTTGCAACCTCCATCCGGGGAAGGGTCATCGCCCCCCTCGTCCTCCAGCCAGACCGCGAGCCCTGCCACCCACTCCCGGGAGCGCCAGGCGTCGAACGGGAAGTGGAGCTCGTGCCACCGGACCGTCGTCCCGGTGGAGCTGTCAAGCACCGTCGCATCCACCACGCCGAGCGCCGGACACTTCTCGAGGAGCCCGCAGTAGGTCGTGCCCCTCGCGGTGTAGCCCTGCAGGACCCGCCGCGTCTGGTGGTACGACAGCCCGGTCGCCTGCCGCAGCATCCGGACCGTGAACGTCTCCCAGCCCATCCGGGCGATGGTGGCGAGCGCCGCCGCCTCGTTTCGGGCCATCGACTCCTGCCCGCCGCCCGGCCCCTCCCTCTCACGCTGCAGGAATCGCGTGGCACCCGACCGGGTCAAAGAGCGTCGCGGGGTTCCGGCGGTTCGCGGCGGCACCAGCACCATCTCCCCGGTTCGACCCGGAGCGGCGAACCTATACACCCGGTCCCGGCAGGAATGCAGAAAAACTACGAGAATTTCCGGCGACTACCCGGGAGCGCAAATATGGCGGCGTTCATCGCACCCCCTGATCCGGGTAGGATCGGCCGAGCGGAAACGCTCAACCCCCGAAACGGTCACCCGCAGCGCTTCCCCCTTCAGCCTTTCACGGAGAACCGGTACTCCCCCTCCGGGACGAAGATCTCGAACCGGGCGCCCTCTCCCTCAACGCCGGTCTCACGGATGGTGATGCCGGTGATCGCGAGGATCTCCCGGGTGAGAAACAGCCCAAGCCCGGTGTTCTTCCCAAACCCCTTCCGGAAGATCTTCTCCTTCTCCGCGGCCGGGATACCCCCGCCGTCATCGGTGTAGACGAGCACGAGGCCGCCCGGAGCCCCGGTAGAGGAGAAGGACAACCGGGATATACTCCCCCCGTGCCGGACCGAGTTCTCCATGAGGTTGTAAAAGACCTTCCCGATCAGGGGATCGGCATACACCCGGAGCCCCGCGACCCCGACGTCCACCCTGACCCCCGAGAGCGGGAGTTCTTCGGCCGCCTGCCGGATCAGGGTCTCCACATCGTGCCACTCCGCTTCCTTCACGCCGATATCCTGGTAGAACCGGGTGAACTCGACCTGCCGCTGGATCGTTCGTGCGGCCTGGAGCTCATTTGCGACATACCGGACAAGGGTCGGGTCCGCGGGCAGGCGTCCCGCCGCGAGGTCCATCTGCGTTATCTCGAGGTACCCAAGCAGCGCCGCGAGCTGGTTTAAGATATCATGCCGGGTGATGGACGAGAGGGTGTTGAGTTTCCTGTTTGCCTCACGGAGCGCCTTCTCCGCCCGCATCCGTTCCCCGATCTCTCTGTCGCGCTCCTCCACGACCTCCTGGAGCCTCCGGTACGTCCGGGCGTTATCGATGGCGAGCCCGCAGACCTCCGCCACGAACCGGCTGATATCGAGGTAATCGTCGATCCGCTCCGGCAGGGCGATTCCCTCAAGCAGGAGAACCCCGAGACAGGAGTCTTCGTGCCTGACCTCTATTGAGAACCCGTCCTCGCCGTGCCGTCCGGCAGACCGGCCCTCCTCCGCAAAGAACCTTCCCCCGTGCTCCGGGAGATCGTAGTAGCCGGGCGGGCGGCTGACGGCCCTGCCCGTCTTCCCCTCGACGATCGGCGCAAACCCGATCCGGGCAGGACCAAAGAGGATGGTAAAGAGGTCGAGCATCTCCTCCACCACCGTCTCCTCGCTCTGGAGCGCCGCGATCCTGCCGAGGATATCGATGGTCATCGCGTAATCGGCGGCCCTCCGGTTCGCCGAAGCGATGGAGTCCCGGGAATTCTTTTTCTCGCTGTCCAGGCGCCACTGGAGATACTGGAGGCCGATATACCGCCGGAGCGGCTCAATGCCGACGGGAATCCGCTCCGTGGGGATCCGGAGCTCTTCGCCGATCTCTGCAAGGAGCCGGGGACTCTCCGGGTCAACGCCCGTATCGATGAGCACGATCTTTTTGACCGACTCGAAAAAGAACCCTTCCGGCACTCCCCCGCTAAATCCGAGGGCTGCAACGTGCTCCTTCCACCGCGAGAGGATGCCCGGGACGACCATGAGCGCTCCCTCCCGGACATGGGCATCAAAGAGGGGCTCAGGGATGAGGATGCCCCGCATGAGATCGGGAGCTACCACGACGGGACCGGGTCCCGGCAGGGCGGGGGGGTTGACTCCCTCCCCGCACCGGAGGATGCAGATCCGGTCACAGGTCTCCCGAATCTCGATGAACGGAGCCTCGAGCCCGTCGCCCCACCCTACCCGCTTCCCGCCGCAGCCGATACAAAATGTCCTCGTGAGAACGCCCCGAAACTCCCCGGCGGCAACCACCGCCGCCAGTTCCCGGACCAGGCTCTCACAGCAGAGGATCCCGAACTTTTTCGTCATACCGATACCCGGTCAAGTGGATATCTGCCCCACTTCCGCACGGCGGCCGAGATCGCCAGGAGGACGCTCTCGGGCACCTGCCAGGGGATCTCGCCGTGGTTGTCCGAGAGGACGAACCCGCCGCCCGGCCCGGCGGCGGCGATCGCCTTCTTCACCTCCGCTTCCGCCTGTGCAGGCGTCCACCGGCACATCTCGATAGCGTTGAGGTTCCCGAGTATGGTGAGCCTGCCCGCGCACTGCCGTTTTACGGCGGCGAGATCGTCGAACGTGCTGACGCCGATGCCGACGCTGCCGGTCGCGGCCACGTCATCGATGACGGGGAGAGCCCTCGCGGAGGCGAGGCTGGTCGCAACAGCGCCCCCGATCCGGGATATGGTGCGTTTTGCAACGACAAACCCCGTCCGGCGGTAGAGGTCCCGGGGCGTCATGTCCGGCGAGGCGAGAGGATCGGCGTAGCCGATGGCGGTTGCCCCGGCCTCGAGCTGGGCGTTCGCCCACCGGACGCAGAACTCCTCGTTCTTCTTCATCAGCGTCCGGAAGAGATCGGGTTCGCTGTAGAGGAGTTCGATGTACGCGGCAAACCCCATCTGGAGGATCGGGAGGGAGAACGGGGAGATCACCGAGCCCATGATGGGCACGTCATCGCCGACCTCCCGCTTCAGCAGTTCGATCGTCCGGAGCCCGAAGAGAAGGCTCGGGCTCTCCTCGACGAGCGGCACCTCGATGGACTCGATCTCCCCGGGCTCCCGGATAGGCGGCCGGCCGGCGTTGGGCGGGCTGTTGTCGGAGAAGATCACCTCTCCTCCCCACGCCTCGACCTCGGACGCCGCGTAGCAGAAGGGGTTGAGACAGTCACCCCCGAACTTTCTGTAGAGACGCATCTGGCCCGCGGCGACGTACTCCGGTTTCGAGAAATACTCCCGGATGGAGAGCCCGAGTTCTTTCGCCCCGTAGATGGTGAAGAGCAGGAAGAGCGGGACGCGGTCGGGCTCCTCGAACCCCATCGTCACGGCCGCCCTCTCCGCCGGGGTCATCCCTCCGGTCATAAGCCCCCCGCCATCGCCCGGACGGTCGCAAGGGTATCCGACGCCGAATGGCCCACGGCATCGGCCCCGGCCTCCCTCCAGAGGTGCGGGTCGAACCGGAACGGCGCCCCCCCGACGATCACCCGGGTCTCCGGCAGCGCCTCTTTGATGCGGGCGATCGCCTCCTTCGCCCTGAGGGCTGCAGGAAGCATGAGCGTGGATATGAGCAGGATCTCGATCCCGTCCCGGATCACCCTCTCCACGAGCCCGTCGACCGTCACTCCCGAACCGTAATCGGTCACCTCGTAGCCGCCCGACCGGAGCACGGCAAGGAGGATCCGCTTTCCCAGGGTATGGTGGTCCTCGAGGACCGCTATCGCCATCTTCGGTTGAGAGATGCGCCCGGGGCTGCCCGGCGGGAGCATTGTGTTGACGATCTCCTCACAGATCCGTCCACTCATGTAGACCTGCGAGAGGGCAACCTGCCCCTCCTCCCAGTCTCTCCCGATCTCCTCAAGGACAGGGACGACCAGCGCCTCGATGCAGGAGACAGGAGAACTCGCGGCGCACGCGTCCCCGAGGATCCGGCCCGCCCGCACCGGGTCGACAGCAAGCAGCGCCTCTTTCAGATCGCCGGCAGGAGATGGGAGGGATGCACCCCCGTCCGGGAGAACCGGGAAGTCCGATCTCATGGAGTACTGGTTTCCTGCCCGGCGGATAAATCAATCGGCTTGAAACCGCCGACCCGGCAGGACGTATCCTGATTTCCGGCGATTACAGGCCCGGAGATTAACGACGGGGCCCTGACCGCCCCGGTGTATGCCCACAGCACCCGCACGCCCCAGAAGAGCCGTACCGATCGACTCTGCGTGAGGGACACCCGAAACGGCGCCCGGGAAGAACGGGAGCCCCCTGGCGCTCCGGCCGGTGGATTCCGGACCCGGGCACGCGCCGCCCTGCCGGACGATGGGGGTGGCCCGGTGCATTACTGCATCGATTCCAAACGAACAGACCGTATCTGGCCTTCGTCCCATCCCGCCCATAGCGCTCCTCTCCGTTCCCCAGCCCCTACCAGGGCGGGGACAGTGCCCGGGCGTATATCCGGGGTGAGCCGTGCCCGGGAGCGGTCCTCGCGCCGGTTTCCCGGAGGGGCGGGGGAGAGCCGACCCGGGGCGGGATCTTCCCGGGATCTCCCCATGCACTGGACCGTGGTGGCTATCGCCATGGGGGGAGGGGCCGGGGAGGGGGCTCGTCCCCTCCCCGGACAAAATGTCACCCAAAAGTTCCTCTCCGGCACCCCCACCCCGCCCGGCCTTCGGCCTCCTCCCCCGCCCCCTCCCGGGGCAGGGGCAGTGTTTGCGATACCCGGTGGGAAGCCGTGCCCGGGAGCGGCAGCGGAGCCGGTTTCCCGGGAGGAGGGGAGAGCGGGCCCGTATCTGGCTCTCCAGGATCCCTCCAGGGAGTGGATTGTGGGGACATCGCCATCGGGGGAGGGGACCGGAGTGGGGAACGGGGGATGGGGATACCCGGGAAACGCCGCCCCCGGGGATGCAAACTCCTGGACCGTGCGAAACACGACCGACGATCTCCTCCGTTGAGAGTGCCGTAATTGAGAATCGATGCACTACGCCAGTTCGTGCTTCCGGAGGAACTCCCGGACCTCCCTCGACTCGACCCAGCCCTGGTCGAGCTCCCTGATGTAGCCGTTGATCCGTTCGACCTGTCGCTGGATCGTCGCCACGGCCGTCCCATCCTCGAGGAGGTCGGCCATGCCGAGGATCACCTGGAGCGGCTGGCGGATGTGGTCGCCGAGGACCGCGAACTGCTCGATGTTGCGTTCGATCTGTCCGAACGCCTGCTGCCGGAGGAGCTCGTTCTGTTTACGCTCGGTGATGTCCCTGCCGACCACGTGGACCCCGACCACCGTCCGTTCCTGGATGATCGGGGACTCGTTCAGTTCGAGGAAGGCCGTAGACCCGTCTTTTCGGCGGAACTCGATCTCGAGCCCCTCGACCGGCTCGCCCGCGGCTATCTTCCTTCGGCCCACCTTCCATGCGGGGAGCGACGAAGGGACGACGAAATCGCGGCACCGCCCGCCGATGAGTTCGGCGGGGGTATAGCCGAGGATCCGCATCACCGCCGGGGAGATGTAGGTGATCCCCCCGTCGTTGTAGCAGGTGTAGATCATATCGAAACTCTGCTGGGCGATCTCGCGGAACTTCGTCTCGCTCATCCGGAGGGACTCTTGCGCCTGGAAGCGTTCGATCGTCCTTCCAAGGCGTCTTGCGACAGTATCGATCAGCGACCGCTCCTCCCGGAGGAACGGCCCTTCGTCCCTCTCCGGCCTCTCGCGGAGGTAGCAGACCTCCACCGTCCCGACCGTCTCCCCGTTGACGACGACCGGCGACGCCTGCCGCAAGGAGGTCTCCCGGAACCCCTCCGTCTCAAACGTACGCCCCTCGACGGTGATCCTGGCGACCGTGTCCCCCGGGTACTGCCAGCCGGAAGGAAGCATCCGGACAACCTCGAAAAAGATCCTCTCAAGCGGGTTCCCTGGCTGCTCGGCGATGCGGGATATCGCGTACAGGATCGAGAGTTCTTTCACCCGCTCGTTCAGGTCGTGCGTCCGCTCGCGCAGGGCGTCCTCCACCCATTTCATATCGGTGATATCCCGGTCGATGACCGCGATCCGGGTGACGGCGCCGTGTGCGTCCCGGACCGGGTAGAGAACGGTGTCGTACCACCGCCCCTTCCATGTCTCTTCGACCCGCACGGGCCTGCCCAGACCGGCAACCTCGTGCAGGCGGGCTGCGTACACCTCCGCCGCAGCCGCGGAAAATACCCCGAAGACGCTCACGCCGACGAGGTCCTCCCGGCTCCGCGAGAACTGCCGGGCCATAGCCTCGTTGACGTCGATGATACGGCCGGTCGTATCCAGGAGGGCGATCATGTCAGCCGGGGCGTCGAGGAGGGCACGCGCGGTCGCCTCGCTCTCACGGAGGTTCTCTTCGGCGCGCTTCCGGTCGGTGATATCGTAGAGCTGCTCGACGATGAGCTCCACCTCGCCCTCCGGACCGAGGATAGGGCTCGACCGGCACTCCAGGTACCGCCCGAGTTCGGGCACCCACTTCTCGATAACCTCCCGCTTCCCGCTCGCGACCGCGATACTCGTCGCGCAGACCGCGCACGGTCCGGTCCGCCCGATGAGTTCGTAGCACTTCCGCCCGTGCACCTCCTCCGGCGTCATACCGAGCATCTCGTAGCCGGCGCGGTTGTAGCGCAGGATCGTGTGGTCCGGCAGTTGAATGCCGACGATATCGCCAAGGTTCTCGAAGAGTCCCTCAAGCAGGGTATTCGCCTCCTCCATGCGGCGTCTGGTCCGCTCCTCCCGGGTGACGTCCTGCCAGACGACGATGGCCCCGGAGACGGCGCCGTCCGTGAAGATGGGCGAGGCGGAGACGGCGACGTGCAGGTCCTCGCCCGGGCGGTCATGAACGACGAACCGGCAGGACTCCAGCACCTCCCCCCTGAGCGCCCTCTGCCCGGGAAGGTCCGCGGGGGGAACCGGTCCCCCGCCGGGGTAGCGCAGCGATCCTTCCCCGGGCGCACTCCCCAACCCCGAGAGCGCCCGCGCGATCCGGTCCTCGCCGCCCGGACCCGTCGCGACCACGCCCCCGGCGGCATCGTAGACGACACCCTGCCTGCCGATTGCGGCAAGGAGCGCATCACGCTCTTTCTCGACCCGGGCCGCCCGGCCGGCAAGATCCCGGTTCGCGGCGAGCAGCGCCTCTATGCCGGTCTTCAGCCTCTCCCGCGACCGGCGGTCGAAGGCGGGGGCTGCGTCCAGCAACACCTCCAGCAGGTCGGCGGGAGATCCGTTATGCAATTTATCCATTCATCCTCCCGGTTCCCGGTCTCGTTCCGGCATCCGCACAGATCCGCTCTCTCCCGCGCTCACCCGGCAGGTGGGCGGGACGAGTCTGCCCGCTCCCGGAAGGGAGGGAGAACTCCCATGGTAGTTGGTCCGTCGACCGGGAGCGGCATGACAGGGGTGTGCGACACTGAACCATCATCTGTCCAGCGGGTAAAACCAATACAATATAGCCCCGATCCATAAAAATAATCGGCACCGGAATCGTGCCCCCGGGGCAATCGCCCGGATCACCAGGTGCGGGCGGCCCGGGCGGAATAACCGCCCGCAACTCCGGCGGAGGCTGCCGGTTCGCCGGCACCCCGGGTAGTGTTCTCCGCCGGTTTGCCGCCGCTTTGTGCGGAGCCGTGGAGGTCGTCAAAAATTACATATACCGGGCGGGATACGTCCATGATGCGGCTGGTGCTCCTGTCGATCCGCACCGGGTGCGATAATGGACCGTCGCAGAAACCGTCTCCTCCAGGCACTCTCCGGCAAAAAGATACTGCCGGCAGCAAACAGTCAGTTTGCGATCATTGCCCCCGACCTCGGGCTCATATTCCTCTTCATCGCACTGGTATCCTGTACCCCGTTCCTGGTCGGTTTCTGGTACGGCGAACTCGATCTCCTCCTCCCGATGGCCTCGGCGCCGGCGGGGTTCGGCATCCTCGGGGTCTGGCTTGCCGGCGTCCCGAAGGCGGAGGGGGAAGCGCACCTCTCCGTTGCACTCTCTGCGGTCGCCCTGATCTGGCTTGCCGCCGCCCTGATAGGCGCGCTCCCGTACACGCTCGGCCTTGGGATCCCCTATACGGACAGCGTCTTTGAGGCGATGTCGGGCTGGACGGGCACGGGGTTCTCCCTTCTCCCGTCGGTCGATGACACCCCACGCATGATCCTGTTCTGGCGGTCGCTGACCCAGTGGATGGGCGGGCTCGGTATCGTCGCGTTCACCATCGCCCTCGCGGGCAGGTCCGGCCTGACCCGGTTCCAGCTCTACCGCTCGGAGGGGCGGTCGGAGACGTTCATGCCGGGTGTCGTGGCCACGGCGGGAGAGATGTGGCGGATCTACCTGGTGCTCACGGCCCTCGGTATCGGGCTCGTCCTCCTCTCGGGCATACCCCTCTGGGACGCCGTGAACATCGTCATGACGGCGATATCGACCGGCGGGTTTGCGGTGCATTCGGCCGGTATCCTCTACTACGAGAGCCCGCTCCTTGAGATGCTCGTCGTCCCGGTCATGATCGCCGGCGCTCTGCCGTTCAAACTCTATTTCCTTCTCTACTACAAGAGAACGTTCGGGCTCCTCAGGGACCCGCAGGCGATCCTCCTCTTTGCGCTCATCCTTGCCGGGTGCACCGCCGTCACCTTCGACCTCGTGACCATCTCCTCCCTCGCCCCCGTCGAGGCCCTCCGGGAGGGGCTCTTCATGACGGTGAGCGGCATAACCTGCACCGGGTTCCAGAACGCGAATCCCCGGGACTGGTACGGCGCAACCGTGATGGTCCTTACCGCGCTGATGCTGATCGGCGGGTCGGCAGGGAGCACGGCCGGCGGCATCAAACTCGGCAGGATCATCCTCGGCCTCGAGATGCTCGGGTGGTGGTTCCGGAGGCTCCACGCCGGTTGGCGGACGATCACCCCGCTCCGGCACGAGGGCCGGCCGATCCTCGAACACCTCCCGGAGTACGAGGTCTCAAAGAGCATGCTCGTCGCCGTGCTCTTCACCCTGGTGGTCGCGGTCGCCACCCTCCTCCTGCTCCACCTTGCGCCGCAGGGGGGGTATGACTCCGCCGACGTCATCTTCGAGGTCGTCTCGGCCATCTCGAACGTCGGGATCAGCACCGGGTTCGTGAACCCCGGCATGAGTACCGGGGCGAAGTGGCTCTTTGTCACCGTCATGTGGGCCGGGAGGCTGGAGATCGTGCCCGTCATCGCCCTGGTAGCCAGGGCATCACGGAGGCTGTGAGAGCGGTCACGCGGCCACGGGCTTCGTGCACGTTGACAGTTTATGGGCGATGCTGATGCAACGACTCCAGATAACCGGACCCCATCCGGTGCTTGCCCCCTCCCCGCAGGGGGATACTCGTACGCTCTTCTCTGGCAACCTCGCAAGGGGAGATACCCGGACGGCGCTCCCCGGCAACCCC
>JAGVUK010000143.1 GCA_019136335.1 Methanomicrobiales archaeon | reverse complement strand
CGGTTGTCGAGTCCGGTGCTGTAAAACCTCATGTTGACCGGATCTTCCCCCTGGATCATGCGGCCGATGCTCACCGGTATATCGAGGGGCATCATTCCGGAAAGGTCGCGCTCCGGATAATTTAGCGGAGATCCGGATCAGTTCATCCCTCGACAACCCGGCAGAGCCCCGTCGTGCGCTCAGACGTCCCTATCCCCAGCTCGGGGAAGGTGAGACGATCACCGGGACAGGGGGTCACGGCCGCTCAGCGTCTCCTGTTGCGGCTGGCCCTCCGATAGCGATCAGCTGCCGGGGCCGGGATCCTGCCCCTTAAACCGGTCTCCACGCCCGGGGAGGAACGAGGATCTCAAACCGGGCTCCCCGACCCGCCATCCCGGTTTCGCGTATCTCAATATCGGTTACGGACAGGATATCCCGGGAAAAAGCCAGCCCGAAACCGGTGTTTTTCCCGTGCCCGTAGCTGAATATCCTCTCCTTCTCGCCTTCCGGGACCCCCGGACCGTCGTCCTCGAACGCCACAACGAGCGTCCCGTCGTCCCGCTCGGAGGTCGTTATGCAGATCCGGCCGACCTCACCCCCGTGCCGGACGGCGTTCTCGACCAGGTTGTACACGACTTTTGGTGAAAGCCGGTCGGCGTAGACCTCCACCGGGGCCATCCGGGTTGAGATCTCCACCCCTGAAAGATGAACGCCGCTGACGGCCTGGGCGACCATCGGTTCGAGCGGCTGCCAGACCGGTTGATACGCCCCGACCATCTGGTACTCACGGGAAAAATTGAGGTGCTCCTTGATCCTCTCCACGATCTCGACCGAGCGGGAGAGATGCGTGCCGGCGTCGGGATGCATCCGGTCCTCTGAAAGGAGGTTCAGGTACCAGGAAAGGGCCGTGACGTCGTTGCCGATGTCGTGGCAGGTCACCCGGGACAGGAGGGATAACTTCTGGCTGGCTGTCCGGAGAGCGGTCTCCGCCGCTTTCCTGCCGGTGATGTCCCTGATGATCAGGACGATCCCCGCAGGCTCCCCATCCGGGTTCCTGACAAGAGCCCCGGCGATACTGACAACGTTGTCTTCCTTGCCTTCGGGTACCGCCTCGAGATCCGAAAACCTCTCCTGTCTTGTGACAGCGGTCCTGATCGAGGCGCACGCCGTGTCGGGGATGAGCCTCCCGACCGGCTGTCCGGGGAGATCCGCTTCAGCCACGCCGAAGATCTCCGCAGCCGATGCGTTTGCCGTGACGATCCTGCCGTCCATATCGGCGAGGATCAGCCCGTCGGGCATCGTCCTGAGGATATCCGGGACTGCCGTCTGGGGGCTCAGGGCAAACAGCCCGTACCTACGGATGGCATGGGCGATAAGGAGAGAGAGTATGACGAACCCGACGAAGACGAAATTGACGGTGTAAACCCCAAGGGCAGGATGGACCAGTCCGGAGAGGGTGCCGAAACCGACAACGGTTACGATGCCGGTGAAGACGAGCCGGTGCTGACGCCTCTCTCTCCCCGGGCGCGCTCTCCGCCAGGAGGAGATGCCGACGTATAACCCCCCGGCCATCGCCAGGATGATATAGGCCCTTGCGGCCTGGTAGACGGGGCTTGCGGTTACCGGCAGGTAGAAATACCCCCTTTCGGGCTGGAATGCCACCATAAAGATCAGGTCGGTGGAGAGGCCGATCAGGGCAAAGAGGAGGGCAGGCAGGTAGAGGATTATGAGAAGAATCCAGCGCTTATTCTCCCGTGCGAGGGGGTGGCCGGTGAAGGCGAGCGCGAAATGGACGGAAAACGCAATGACAAAGCTCCAGAACGAGCTGACTCTCAGCCAGAACTGGCAGCCGTCATAGCTGCCCGAATGCCAGATGAAGAACTCCCCGAGAGCCCAGCAGGTTGCGGAGAACGCTAACGCGAGGAAGAGGCGGTTGACGGTCGATGAGGGGTTCAGTCCAAAAACGTATGCTCCGAGACCATAGGTGATGAACGCCGAGACGACGCAGGAACCGACCAGGATTGGAAAGAGGATCGTGAGGATTTCAGACATGCTCAATCACATCGCCGCACCATCCGACTTTTCCCGGGCCGATCCCGGTCCCGGTTCTCGCGAGAGACTGCCGCAGGGCTGATGGAGAAGTATTTGACAGATCCTATATAGTAAACTTTCTATCTGTTTCGAGCGTTAGAAATTTGATATATGAAAAATAGCCCCTCCCAGCTGCCTGATAAGCGCAACCGCCCTTGTGAGTTCAACCCTTCCTGGTTCGTCACAGTGACGGTTTTCCTGCGCCGTGACCGGCCTCGGGAGTTCGGCGGCCTGCACTGCCGGTGTTCCTGCCACCGCAGACACTCTTACTACCTGACTCATGCTGCAGATCTGCAGGCAGGGAAACGGAAATGAGCGGCAGGAAGTATATCCACGGGCATACAGGGCGGGAAGCAGGGGTCTTTCGCTCCATACGCACGAATGGGCGGCGCTGGTATTTGCCATGACGGAACGGCAACCGTGCCGCCGTGCGGATTTATGGGGCCGCGCAACGGATCATCGATAATGGACGACTCCTTCATCTTCACCATGTTTGAGGGCCATCCCCGCCAGGGGCCGGGGAGCAACACGTGTACGAGAAAGGCTTTCTCTCTGCTCGCCGACCTCCCGCCCCATCCGGAGATCCTGGACATCGGGTGCGGGACCGGGATGCAGACGGTTGAGCTGGCCCGGATCTGCCCCGGCTGTCGCATAACTGCCGTCGACATCCACCAGCCGTACCTGGACGAACTTGCCCGGAGGGCGGCATCGGCCGGGGTGGATGACCGGATCATCACGGTCCGGGCCTCGATGGACAGCCTCCCGTTTCCTGACGCGACCTTCGACGT
>JAGVUK010000308.1 GCA_019136335.1 Methanomicrobiales archaeon | reverse complement strand
CATCACCGGGTATCTCCCCCTCAAACGCGTGAAGGCATCCTGGGAGAAACTGGACAATCCCCTGAACCTCCGGCCGGACTGCTCCCCCAGAACCCTCTCTACCATGCTCCGGGCCATCGGCGACGACCGCATCGGTCAGGACAGGATCTTCCAGCACCTTCGCACCGGCAACCGCCATCTCATCTACGATCTCTCCTTTGTCTTCTCCCTCTCCGATAACCTCTCTCTTGCCGAGTGGGGGCACAATGCCCGAGAGATCGCCCTTCCCCAGGTGAACCTCGCTCTCTTCTCCGGGCGAGAGACGGGGTTGCCGGTGATGCTGCGCCCCCTCCCGGGGTCGGTAAAGGATGTCACGACGCTCCTCCCCTCCATGGATGGTCTGCACCTTGCGGATGCCATCCTGATCCTGGATCGCGGGTTCATCTCCGGAAAGGTGGTCGAGGGGATCATCAGCCGTGAGTGCTCGTACCTCCTCCCGCTCCGTCGTGACAGTGTCCACTATGCAACCCGGATCCACCTCAACGACCGGTTCCTGTACCACAAGCGCCTGATCCGGGGGGGAAGGAGGGAGATCGGGGACAGGACCCTCTACCTCTTCGAGGATGAGGATCTGCGACTCGAGGAGAGGAAGACCCTCTTCGAACGACTCAGTGAGGGCACGATCACGAAGGAGGTAGCCAGGGAACAGGAAAAACGCGCCGGCCGCATCCTCTTTCTCTCGAACCTCGATGAGACGCCGCAGCAGATCTATGAACTCTACAAGACTCGCGATCTGGTGGAGAAGCACTTCGATACCCTGAAGAACGAGATCCAGGCAGATATCCTGTATCTTTCGGATAGGAGTGCAGTCTGTGGCCATCTCTTCGTCGGGTTCCTCTGCCTGTATCTCTACTGCAGGTTGCTGGCACGCATTAAGAAAGCAGACCTGACGGCGGAGTACTCACCCAAGGATCTCTTACTGATCTTTTCGAAGGTGATGAGAGTGTCCTATGACGGGTTCGACCAGATCACCGAGGTCCCAAAGAAGGTACGCGACCTCGAGAAGAAGCTGGGGGTGGAGCTATTCCCTAAGTGAGAGAATAGTTTGGGTTCAAACATGATCGCTCGCTTTCCATCGAGAGCAAGTTCATGGACGGCAGCAAACGTCATCCAGTTGTTCGTATGCAATGCAATCTCCTCTTTGAGACGATCCAGGCCGGGAGGAGTGAGGCGGTAGTTTGAACCAATAATCACTCTGGGCAGACTATCGGTGACACCGAAGATGAGCCAGCCTGCAGGTTCACCGACACCTCGGCCGGCAACCCGACCGCCTGGTCCTGGTCCTTCGGGGACGGCAACACCTCCACCGAGCAGCACCCGACCCACACCTATAGAGCATCGGGGAACTACACCGTGAACCTCACGGTCAGCACCGGGAGCGGCACGGACACGCTCTCCCGGCCGGGGTACATCACCGTCACGGTCAAGGGCGACGTCACAGGCGACGGCATCGTCGACATCAGCGACGTCTCGAAAGTGGCCTACATGGTCGTCGGGAAGACGGCGGTCGACCTCGCCGCCGACTTCAACGGCAACGGTGCGGTCGATATCGGCGATGCGGCAAAGATCGCCTACTACTTCATCGGGAAGATCCCGGCGCTGTGAGCGAGACGCAAGTTTCTTGGAGAAGGGGATAGGGAAGTCCTAACCCCCAACCATTATTCCCCGATCCCGGCCCGGGAGCACAGACCTGCGAGCGAGGGATATGCGCAGCCGGGCAAGAACCGGGGAAATAACCATGAACCCCGCATACCCACCGGACTCACGGGGCTGTACAGCGACCTTCGCCGGCGAACGCCTCACCGAGCCCCGGGAGGAGAGGAGGCCGGTCCCTCCCCGCCTCTCCTCAACTCCTTCTCCTCGATGAGGCTTGCCACCTTCATCGCGGCATAGACCCCCTTGACCTGCAGAGCCCCGCCCCCCCTTATCGCCACCCTGATAGACCGAACCGTCTCGTCATCCCCGAGCACCGTAAGAGACGCCACCGCCCCATCCTGGATCTCCCGGTCTGTATCGAAGAGAGCATCGATCAAAGTGCTTTCCGCCTGCTTCCCAAGCGCAATAACCTCATCCCACCTCCTGCCGGCGATCAACACCGTTGCGTGCTCCTCCGGCAGGCGCGGTTCCCAGCCCATCCCCACAAGCGCGAGAACTGCCTCCCGACGGACAGAGAAACGGCCGGCACGGAGGAGCGGGACAAGCTGAGACACCGCTCTTTCTTCCCCTAATATCGATTTCATGGCGGCAAGAGCGTTGTTCCGGACAGCAGGATTCCCGTCTTTCAGGAACACCGGTATACGCGACCCCCAGTAGTTGGCCAGTTTTAGCAACGATGACAGCGCAGCCGACTTCACCTCGGGGTGCGCATCATTGAGCGCAACCAGCAGGGCGCGTACCGCATCGTCGTCCTCAAAATCGCCGAGGACCGTGACGGCAAGCGTGCGGCTGCCGGGGTCCGGGCTCCTCGCCAGCTCGGTGAGCGGGAGGACCGCACCCCCCGGTTTCAGGACCGAGAGTGCTTCAGCAGCCTGCCGCCTTACGTCAAATACCGGGTCCTCAAGCGCAACGACCAGAGAGCCGAAGGCCTTGTGGTCGCCCAGCATACCGAGAGAAAGAGCCGCACGCCCGCGGATCCCTGCATCCATATCGCGCAGCGCATGCATCAGCGGTCGAACTCCCCGGAGATCCCCGAGATTCCCCAGTGCCTCGGCAGCCTTAATCCGGGCTCCCACATCCGCACGAGGGTCGTTGAGGATACCGATAAAATACTGCAGGTCCGGAACATCCTCATGCGCCGCGACACTCATCTTCCTCCCGCCGG
>JAGVUK010000197.1 GCA_019136335.1 Methanomicrobiales archaeon | reverse complement strand
CGTGAAGGGTACCGGCGACGACTTCTCCACCACGTTCAACAGTTCGTTTGTCAAGCGGAACAGAAACATAATCGTTGCCGACGAGATCGACGGCGCACCGCTTCCAAAGGACGGTAAGACCTGGCCGCTGAAACTCGTCGGCTCGGCCCTGACATCGAACAAGCAGAGGGTCGGGAGCATCGACGAGATCGTGCTGACCGGGGAGGCGATCGTCGTGGTGCCGCCAGAAGGCGATGCGGATATATCCCTTAAGGCCGGCTGGAACTTCGTATCCGTGCCGAAACTGCTCTCTGCCGGGAGCAATACCGCTGCGATATTTGCCGGCATCGACCGTGAGCAGCACAGCATCTGGCAGTATAACGCCGCGATAAAGGACTGGAAGAGAGTGGAGGAGACCGACCCGGTTCTCCCGCTTGAAGGCTACTGGATCTACTCGGCCGGCAGCACAAAGGTCCCGCTGCAGTTCAACGCCGATGCGCTCAGAACCCCGCCCGCAAAAATGCTTGCCAGGGGCTGGAACGCCATCGGGTTCAGCGACACCGAGCCCGCCACGGCACGTGACACCCTCCTCTCGCTCGGCGATGCATGGACGCAGGTGATCGGGTTCGATGCCGGCATGCAACGTTACGAGACCTCCATCATACGGGGCGGGTCGGGCAACCACGCCGAGACGCAGGAGATGCAGCCGATGAAGGGGTACTGGGTCTACCTGCGCGGTGAAGGCGAGCTTGCCGCGATCGGGGCATAACGGGGCGGATCCATGGATATGAGGTACATCCTATCCATTCTCATCCTCTTTTCCCTGGCCGGCATGGCAGCCGCCCTGCCGGTTCTGCCCGATGAATTCGCCGGCGGCGTCACGCTTGATGGAAAAGCCGCACCTGCAGGGACCACCATCATTGCCAGGATAGACTGGAACGAACGGGGGTCCACGATCACTACAACAGCAGGAGAGTACGGGCCCCTGGATTCTCCCGGTGTCCTCGCGGTCAGGGCGACTGAAGAGGATCTCCGGCGTTCGGCATCCCCGATCATAACCTTCTGGGTGAACGGCCACAAGGCCGACCAGGAGGCCACGTTTACCGGGGGAGCGGCCCGGCAGCTCGACCTCTCGGCTGCCACCGGAGGGGGGGAGGAGGCCGACCCGGTGCCGGTAGCATCCGACAGGAACTCGTTTGCGATCGAGGGTGTCAATGTCACGGAGACCGGGGGCGGACAGCAGATCGTCATCGATAACAGAACTGTTCTTGGCGAGATCACCACCAACGAGACCGCCATCACCCTGAGCAATGTAGAAGGGTGGGAAGAAGTGGTCATCTTCACTAGGGAGAGACCGACCGGGGATGCACAGATCACCGGCACCGTCGAAAGCGTCCATGCCCGGAGCAGCCCGGTCAACACCGGATCGGCCTGGGCGCAGATCGATCTAGATATGAGCAGGCACCCGGGTTCAACCGCTCAACTCGACATAACAGTATTTGGGAACCCCAGGTCCGACGAGCGGGAGGCATTCGGAAATGTTGCCTACCAGCTGACGGGCAAGAACATCACCAGCTTTGCGTATGTCCTGAATGTACAGAAGACCAACGTTGCAAATGCGGGAGACGGCGGTATCATCAGGGCCGCAACGATCAGGATGGCGGCCAGCCCCGAATGGGTTGCCAGCATGGGCGGCAGGGAGAACGTCGTCATCCTGCGGCGGGCCGACGATGGCACGACGACCGGGCTGGATACACGTTACATCGGTCTTGATGCTGACGGAAATTACATATTCGAGGCCGTATCTCCGGGCGGCCTCTCGGCGTTCGCTCTGGTTGCCACAAAAGTTCCGGGCAGCAACCCGGGGGTTGACGGAACCCTCACCACACCCGGAGGGGGGAGTTCCTCTAAAGACCCCGGGTCTCAGTTCATCTATGACCCCGATGCCCCTGCGGTGCAGATCGGGCACGCATCCCTTGCCACATCACCGGCCGGGGTGGTTCTCGAGTCCGTGACGGTCAGGACCGCCGACGAGACCGGCGCCGTGGCGATACGCGAGGGGATCACCGCTCTTGACAGGGAAGGTAAGCCGCTCGGCGAGGTGACCGTGGCCCGCGCTGCCGGCGTTCCGGCGGCTCCGTCGGGAACGACGGTCCTTATCGCCCTCGACTGCGGTCCTGCGGGCGCCACGTTCAACCCGGCGGCCGTCCTCACCTACACCCTCTCTGCGGAGGAGTGGGCAAAGATCGGTGAGGGCGCCACGCCGAAGGTTATGTGGTACAACTCCGGAACCGGAAATTGGCAGGATATCCCTGCCACGGTGAACCCTGCCACGCGGACGGTCACCGCAGAGGTCTCGCACTTCAGCATATACGCTCTGGCATGGACCGCCCCGGAGAAGGTGGTCGCAGGAGCGGAGGGAACCCCGGCCGGTTCTCCGCCTGGAGAACCCGCTCCTGCGCTCCCGGCCTGGGCGCTCGCCCTCATCGTCGTGCTGGCCGTCGCGCTTGCAGCGTCTCTCCTCATGAGGAGAAAATAACCTCCCTTTTTCCTGAGATAAACCATGGTATCAACGCGTATGCGGGGTTCCACCCCGATTCTTGCCGCCCTCTCGCTCTGCCTGCTCCTCGCTCTGGCAGTCCCGGCCGCTACGGCCGCAACGACCGAACTGCAGATCAAAAAGATCGCAGCCGATGGGATCACCATCATAAACGAGAAGACGGTCGACTACCGCTGGCTTGAGGCAAACCTCCCGGTCCAGGGTGACGGCAGGACCCACTACTACCATCAGGGGCCGGTGTTTGAAGGCGATCCCTGGAACCCGGAGGAGGATACCAACGTTCTTGAGAAGGATATGGGCGCGGTGAAGGGGACGGATCTCAAAGA
>JAGVUK010000265.1 GCA_019136335.1 Methanomicrobiales archaeon | reverse complement strand
GGGAAACTGCCGGAACCTCCAACCGGGTCCGGCCATCACCACCAGGGAAAAAACACGGGATCCGGTTGCTCAGAACGGCCCGTCCTGTTCGAAGCTCCGCCGCAGCCGGATGGCAAGTTCCGCCTTGAAGAGCTCCTTGCCGAGGTAGGCGGCGTGGTCGAGCCGGGAGAGGCTCCCGTTCGCGAGGAGTGTGTGAAAGACGTCCTCCCAATGCCTCCCCCGCACGGCGCGGCCCCGGTGGACCGCGACGATACAATCCTCCTCGATGCCGATGCGGATACACCCGAGAGGGTCGTAGACGATCTCGTCGGGCGCGGGATACGCGTCCGTGACGCTCCCGTACTCCAGCGGGGGTTCGCGCCGCCGCCGTTTCTCTTTCAGGACCAGGAGATCGAGCCCGAGATCTTTGGGGTATGGGCGGTCGGTCATCAGCGCCATCATATCGGTTGCCCGCCGCATCTCCGCCACCGATCCCCGGGTCTTGTCGCTGTGCTCGCTCGTGAAGATGATGGCGGCGCCGACCTCGTGTGCCATACCCGCGAGTAGCGCATTCGCACCCGTGGAGTCGGCGTCAAGGAGTTCAACGACGTTTCCCGCCCCGAAGAAGAGCGGGCAGGGGAGATGCGGGAAACCGGAGAGCGAGCCGGTGAGCCCGGAGCCCACCGGCTGGAGGAGGGGGTCGGCGATCAGGCAGGAGATCCCGGCCTCCGTTGCCGCCGCCAGGTTCTCTTGAAGCGTCCGTTCCCGTGGCACCACGACCGCCGCCACCCCGGCATCCGCGACCGCCGCCCCGACGACGGGGATGTTTCCCTCGTGCAGGGAGAGGACCAGGTCAGCGCGGGAGAGCGCCGCAGCGATGAGGCGGGGGTCCTGGGTATCGACCGCCAGGGCGCCTTCGATCTCCTCAAGGGCTGTAAAGCACCGCTCGACATCCCCCGGGGTCGCGTCGAACCCGAACCCCAGGTCCACGATATCGGCCCCGTCGGCAAAGAACCGGCGGACCTCATCGGCGAGATCGTCGCGCCTGTGCGCGTCCATGATCTCCGCGAGCACCTTCATCCGTGAGCCTCCGCCGATCTTTCTGCCCCGGATGATGAAATCGGCGTCCGCCTCGGCCTCCCGGAGCGCCACCTGGCGGCAGGCCTCTCTCCGGCGTGTCTCTGCAAGGAAGTCGTCGGCGGGGACGGTCTTTGAGAGACTGACCTGATCGAGCACGCCGAGGACCAGCGGGAGGTCGGCGGCATGCCGCGGGCCCCGGTAGACCGGGACGCCGGTCTCCCGTTCGACATCGGCAAAGGATGCGGTGCACATCCCGGAAACGACCGCCATATCGTAGTCGCGGCCGGAAAGCAGCCTCAGGAGGTCGCCGGGCGTAAGGAACGATGCGATCTCGCCGGTAACCACCACGTCTATCTCGTAGCGGCCGCGGAAACGCTCAGCCGCCGCCTTCACGATTGCGACCGTTGCCAACCCGGTCGGGAGGAGGATGCGCATACACTTCAATTATTATTCAGCGGGTGACAAATAATCTGATCTCATGCTGCGGTGCGATCTGCATGTCCACACCAGGTTCTCCAGGGACGGAGAGAGCAGTGTCGAGGAAATCCTGGAGCGAGCGGAGGCAGTCGGCCTCGATGCCGTCGCGATCACCGATCACGACACGGTGGAAGGCGCCCGCTACGCCCTCCGGTGCAGCACCCCCGTGACCGTGATCCCGGGGACCGAGGTATCGACGCGGCAGGGCCACCTGCTCGCTCTCGGGGTCACGCAACCCCTGCCGGCAGGACTTGACTTCCTCGAAACCGTCACTCTCGCCCGCGCCCGGGGAGCCCTGCTGATCCTCCCGCACCCCTACCACCGCTGGCGCCACGGCGTCGGGAGGAAACTTGCGGCCGGTATCGGGGCGGTGGATGCCGTGGAGGTCTTCAACAGCCGCTACATCACCGGGTCGGCGAACCGGAAGGCCGCGGTCATTGCACGGAGATTCGGGAAACCCGGGGTTGCCGGAAGTGACGCCCACAACGCCCGGTACGTCGGGTTCGGGGTCACGTACGTCACGGCCGAGCCCGATGCAGCCTCCATCCTCTCCGCGATCCGGGAGGGGCGGACGATGGCGGGAGGGAGGATGACCCCGCTGCACACCTACACCCACCAGTCCCTCAGGGGCGCTCTCCAGCGGATTCGGCGAACGGTACAACGATGAATCTGGCGTTCCGCTTTTCGTACTTCGGGGACCACTTTTTCGGTTCGCAGGTGCAACCTCTCCTCCGCACCGTGGAGGGCGAGTTCATCGCGGCGGCGAGGCGCCTCCATCTCTTCGACGACCGTCGGACGGCAAACTTCGCCACCGCCGGCCGCACCGACCGCGGGGTGCATGCCCGCGGTCAGGTCTGCTCGTTTGCGACCGATATGCCGGAGCGGGCGGTGGAGAGGCTGAACCAGGTGCTCCCGGAGGACATCTGGTGCACAGCGTGGGCTGTGGTGCCGGAGGGGTTCCACCCCCGGTACAGCGCCATATCGAGGACCTATCGCTATTACTTCTTCCCCGCGCCCGGCAACACCGCTGCCATGCACGAAGCGGCGCAGGAGTTCGTCGGGCTGCACGACTTCTCATCGTTCTCTCGCGCCGGCGACCGGAACCCCGAACGGCGGATCCTTGCGGCGCGGGTCTTTGAGGAGGGGCTGTTTGCCGTCTTTGAGGTGACCGGGGAGAGCTTCCTCTGGAATATGGTCCGGTGCATGGCAACGGCGCTCGAACGGGTGGGGCAGGAGGAGGCGGGCCGAGGCGAGATCGCCCGGCTCCTTGCGGGACCGGCAGACGAGAGGCTCCCTGCCGCTCCCCCGGAGGGGCTGATCCTCTGGGAGATCGAGTACGGGATCTCCTTTACGCCGCTTCCCGCCGACGAGAAGAGCCGCCGGTACCCGGTCGGCCGTCACCGCTACCACACGCTCATGGCGGAGGTCTCCACATGCCTTGTGCCGGGAGGGGAACCGCCGGGGTGATCCGCCCCCGCCGATCTCGGCGGCAGCCGAAGCACAGATATAAACATTCCTGATGCGGCAAACCGAGGGCAGAGGCTACCGGGAAACGAGTCCTTCTCATCACCGCCGATTAAAAAGGATCCGACCGCAGACAGCGAATCCCCTAAAGGGGGTGCGGCAGGGTAAATCGGGCTTTCCCCCTGTTACCCGGGAAAGCTAACCTTAAGCCTTCCGGATAACAAAACATGCGATAGCCCGGTGCCGCCGGAATCGTGGCATAAGGACCTGCAATCTTCGATCGATACGTGGCCATGAGTCACGGCCTCAGGACAGAAGCATTTAACTAGTCCGGCGGCCCCTTAAGGCCCCCATTGTAAAGCAAAATTAGCTTATTTTACCGTTTTGTTAAGGATTAAAGCTTAATAATAACCTATTAATATATGCCAGCACAGTCCCGTTTCAGTACGTCAAGAGGGGAAAGTGGATGTACGACAAGGATCCGGTTCGGGCGAGACCACCCGCTCACCATGAGGGGTGGTTCGCCGAAGAGACAACTGTGCCATTGCCGCAGTTCATTGATGCAGAGACAGACAGATGGATCGAACGGCATATACCCCGGGAACTCGGAGAGGGGAGCGCGATGGATATCCCCGCTCTCCGCTGCGAGGTCCAGGAGCAGGTCAACCCGCTGAGGATGCCGACGGCCCCGGGGTACCGGCGGGTGATGGACGAAACCGCTGATACTACCGCCATCCCATCCCGCCGGTCAGGCGGGATGAGGACCCTCGCGGCGATCCCCTGTTTCAACGAAGAGATCGCCATCGGGTCAGTCGTCCTGATGGCCCGGCTGCACGCTGACGAAGTCCTGGTGATAGATGACGGGTGCACGGACGGCACCGCAAAGGTCGCCAGGGATGCCGGAGCGACCGTCATCTCGCACGGGGCCCAGATGGGAAAAGGGCGGGGGATCAGGAGCGCTCTCCGGTACGCGGTCGATCACGACTATGACTGCCTGGTCTTCATGGACGGAGACGGTCAGCACAACCCCAGGGAGATACCCCTCCTGGTCGAACCGATCCTCACCGATACCGCCGATCTCGTCATCGGCTTTCGGACCTTCGACCAGATGCCCTTTTACCGGAGGTTCGGCCGGGCCGTGCTCGACATCGCCTCAAGCAATGGCAGTTCGATCACCGACTCCCAGTGCGGGTTCCGTGCGCTGAACAGGACGACCATGGAGGCGATGCTCAACGGACTGAAAAAGGATGATTTTTCGACCGAGTCAGAGATGCTCAGAACAGCCCAGGAAAAGTGCCTGCGCGTCGGGGAGACGCCGATCAACTGTAAGTACGGCGGCGATCTCAGTACGTCCACAAAGAACCCCGTATCCCACGCGATAGAGGTGCTCGGATCGATATTCTGGCTCGCCGTGGAGAGAAAACCCCTCCTGCATATCGGGCTCCCCGGACTTGCCGCGATCCTCGCTGGCGTGTTTCTCCTTCTTCAGTTCTTCCAGGGGTTCAATGAGACGGGTCTCATCGCGATCGAGCAGGGGATGCTTGCATCTCTCTTCCTGATCCCGGGGACCGTCGCTCTCATCGTAGGCCTGATGCTCGCTCTCATTGCACGACTGCGGGAGTGAGGAGGGGAGATGAGATACGATACAGGGGAGGAGCGGAGAATGATTGGAATAATACTCGGAACAAGGCCGGAGATCATCAAGATGTCTCCGGTCATCAGGGAATGCGAGAGGAGAGGCCTCGACTACTTCATCCTTCATACAGGACAGCACTACACCTACGAGATGGACCGGCTCTTCTTTGAGGAACTTGAACTCCCGGACCCCGACTACAACCTTGACGTGGGTTCCGGGAGTCAGGCCGGCCAGACAGCGAAGATCATGACCGGCGTCGAGGACGTCCTCGTGAAGGAGGCGCCCGACCTCGTCCTGGTGCAGGGGGACACGAACACTGTCATGGCCGGGGCTCTCGCCGCGTCGAAACTTCACGTGCGGGTGGGACACATCGAGGCGGGTCTCCGGAGTTTCAACCGCTGGATGCCGGAAGAGATCAACCGGGTGCTTACCGACCATATATCGGATTACCTCTTCGCTCCGACGGAGAACGCCCGGGAGAACCTCCTCGCGGAGGGCATCGCGGACAGGAAGATCTGCGTGACCGGCAACACCGTCGTCGACGCGGTCTACCAGAACCTCGATATATCGAGGAGGAAGGTCAGCATCCTCAAAGACCTCGACCTCGAACCCCGCGAATACTTCCTCGTCACCGCCCACCGGCAGGAGAACGTGGACAACCGGGCACGGCTCAAGGGGATCCTGAAAGGGCTTCTCGGGGTGCAGAAGGAGTTCGCCCTGCCGGTCGTCTTCCCGGTTCACCCGAGGACCGAAAAAAGGATCAAGGAGCTCGGCATCGGCGTCGATGGGTTAAACCTCACCAAACCCTTCGGGTTCCTTGAATTCCTGCAGTTAGAGTCGCAGGCAAAGGTCGTGCTGACCGATTCCGGCGGCGTCCAGGAAGAGACCTGTATTCTCGGCGTTCCCTGCGCGACGATGCGCTACGACACGGAGCGGCCCGAGACGCTGGAGGTGGGATCGAACATCCTGGTCGGTGCCGACTCAGGGAAGATCCTTGAGGGGGTTCGCTCGGCGGCTACCCGGAAGCGTGGCTGGGAGAACCCCTACGGGGATGGTATTGCCGGAAAGATGATCGTCATGGTCTGTGCGGCAGCACGGTCCCAATAACCGCACGAGGAGATAATGCACATGAAGATCTGTGTACTGGGATTAGGATACATCGGGTTGCCGACCGCGCTGCTGTTCGCCGCTCACGGGGCGGATGTTGTGGGTGTCGATGTGAAACAGAGCGTGGTGGACTACCTGAACCACGGAAACCTCCCGTTCAGGGAACCGGGGCTCGAAGACCTGTACCGTGAGGCAGAAGGACGGTTCGTCGCGAGGACCAGGCCCGAGGCCGCGGACGTCTTCCTGATCGCCGTACCGACACCCCTGGACCAGGCAACAAAGGTCTCCGACCTCTCATACGTCAAGAAAGCGGCCGACTCGATCGCCCCCCACCTCGCCAAGGGGAACCTGGTCATCCTCGAATCGACCGTCCCGCCTGGAACGAGCGAACGGGTCGTGATCCCCAGGCTCGAGAAGAGCGGCATATCCATCGGGGATTTCCTCTACGCCCACTGTCCCGAGCGGGCGATACCCGGGCGGACCCTGCAGGAGATGACGGAGAACAGCCGCATCATCGGCGGGTACGACCGGGATTCAACCGACCGGGCGATCTCTATCTATCAGGCCTTCGTCCGCGGGCAGATCTACCAGACCGATACGAGGACGGCGGAGTTCGTCAAACTGATGGAGAACACCTGCCGCGATGTGAACATCGCGCTCGCAAACGAGTTCGCCCAGCTCGCGGAGGAGTGCGGGATCAACGTCTGGGAGGCCATCACTCTTGCAAACAAACATCCCCGGGTCTCCATCCTGAACCCCGGCCCCGGGGTGGGAGGGCATTGCATCGCCATCGACCCCTGGTTCCTGACCGAGAACTCTACACGGTGCAGGATGGTCTCCACGGCACGGGAGGTCAACGACTCCATGCCGAACTACGTGCTCCATGTCGCCCGCAACCTGCTTGCCGGCACCAGGGATCCGACGATCGCCATCTTCGGCGTCGCCTACAAGGGCAACATCAGCGATACCCGGGAGAGCCCGGCGTTCAAGTTCATCCAGCTCGCCGAGAACGAGGGGTACGCCATCAGGTGCCACGACCCCCACGTGGGGGAGTTCCCGCACCCACTTATGGATGTGGCGGATGCGGCTGCCGGGAGCGACTGCATCGTCGTACTCGCCGATCATGACTGTTTCCGCACGATCGATCCTGCGAGACTCCGGGTGCGAACGAAACTTGTCATCGATGCGAGGAACATACTCGACCACGAGAAGTGGGCCGATCAGGGTTTTGCCGTCAGGGTGCTGGGTGACGGTTCATCGGTGCAGCCGGTGCCGCTCGGCGAGGTTATGCCTTCGGCGGGCCTGTACCCAGCGAACCCGGCGCGGCCGATCACACCCACGTCACCGCCATCTATTTCTCTGCTCTCTCCGAACGGGCGGGAGGGGTTCCTCTAACCCCCCGCCCGGAGCGGCGGGGGAGGGAGCCGCAATCCGTCTTTGCAAATACAATCTGACATTACGAGGAGTTCCATGAAGCGGGTATGCATCGTATCACAGCACTTCCCACCGGAGAAATCAGGAAACGCATCGCGTATCCACGATACCGCCGCGCACCTGGCAGACCTGGGTTTCGACGTGACCGTGCTTGCGCCCCATCCCACGTTTCCCACCGGTTCGTTCCAGCGTACCTGGCGTCGATCCGACGTACAGGAGGTCGGCGGTGTCCGGGTTGTGCGTCTCTGGACGTGGCAACCGGCATCCGGGGACCCCGGGTTCCTGAGCAGGATGGCGTATTACCTCCTCTTCCCGCTCCACGCCGCGCTCTGGCTTCTCTTTGCCCGGGATCGGTTCGACGTGATCGTCACGTCCGCACCCCCTCTCTTCACCGGGCTCCCGGGGTATGCCCTGAAACGGACGTCGTCGGCAAAGTGGATCCTCGATATCCGCGACCTCTGGATCGACGCATCGATCGGTCTTGGATTCCTGAAGGAGGGGAGCATCTCCGAGAAATTGAGCCGGAGGTTCGAGCAGCTCTGCCTCTCGCGGGCGGACCTTGTCGGCGTCACGACGGAAGAACTCGGCCGGAGGATCGCGTCCCGTTACCGGGTCACGGCCCCCATGGAACTGATGCCGAACGGCGTCGATACCGATCTCTTCCGCCCCACGAACGGCGAAAAGAAGCGGCAGATCATCTACGCCGGCAACGTCGGGCACGCCCAGGACCTCGATAAGGTGGCTCTCGCGGTCAAGTCGATGAACGGCACCTACAACCTGAAATTCCTCATCGTCGGCGACGGCGACACAAGGGAGTACCTGGAAAAGATGGTGAAGACCGAGAACCTGACCGACTCGATCATCTTCACAGGCATCCTCCCGCGCGAGGAGATCCCGCGGCTGCTCTCCGAGTCGCTCGTGGGGGTGGCGCCCCTGAAGAGGCTCGCGAACCTCGAGTACGCCGCTCCCACCAAAGCCTACGAATATATGGCGTGCGAGCTGCCCTTCCTCGGTTGCGGGGACGGCGAGATCGCCCACCTCGCGCATGAGTCGGGGGCCGGGGTCATCGCCGGCAACACGCCGGAGGCTATCGCCGCGACGCTCTCCTCGCTCCTTGACGACCCGGGGAGGATGGAGGAGATGGGCCGCCGGGGACGGGAGTACGTCGCAGAGCACTACAACCGCAGAGCGATCGCCCTGAAACTGAAGCAGCATATCGAGAGGATGACATGGACGGGCGCCTGACGTCGCTTCTCTCCCGGGTTGGCGGGAGGGTCCGGGAGCTTTTAGTCGTCGACGGCGAGACGGCGTACATCCGCGACCCGGTCTTTCCGGTCGTCCGGAACCGCGTGCACGCTGAGGTTTGTAAGGCGATGCTCCGTTCCGGCGGCGACCCGCTGGTGGGCCCGATCCTGAACTACGTCACGGCCTGCCAGAACCCTGACGGGTCATGGAACGAGGTCCACGTCAACTACAACGAACCCTCAGCCCTGATCACCGCAATCATCGGCGACGCGCTCCTCGAGGCGGCGGACCGGTATCGCCACGAAGAGGCGGTCGAGAAGGCCCGGGACTTCGTCCTCGCATCCGAGAGGCGTCCAGGCTACTTCCTGA
Organism: Methanomicrobiales archaeon; assembly: GCA_019136335.1. Lineage (GTDB taxonomy): Archaea > Halobacteriota > Methanomicrobia > Methanomicrobiales > Methanoculleaceae > Methanoculleus. Next base: position 5,738 of record JAGVUK010000265.1, on the reverse strand, counting down.
AATCCGCGGGATATACGGCCGACCACCTGAACGTCGACGCTTCCTGTGGGGCGTTCCTCGCCCGGTACGCGGAGCGGTATGATGACCGGGACGCCCGTGCGGCTGCTCTCCGGGCGGCGGAGAACGTCGTCTCCCACCAGCGGGGTGGTGTCTACCCCTATGCCGTCGATAAGGGGACCTACGCCTACGTCTTCGACCTCCCCTGCATCCACTACCAGGGGGTGACGATCTACTACCTGGCAAAGATAAACGACGTGCTCCGGGACGACCGGATCGACCGGAGCATCGCGGAGGGGGCCCGGTGGCTCGCGGCCGCCCAGCGCCCCGACGGCAGGTTCGACTGGTCGGGAAGCGGGCTCTCCTTCGCCTATTATCTCAGCGGGGCGTACGCGTTTGCCCAGGCCTCCTTTGCCTACGCATCCCGCCTGGATGGCCGCTACCGGGAGCACGCCGACCTCTGCCTCAACTGGCTCGATGCGAACGTCCGTGGTCTTGCGCCCCGGTGGGAGCCGGGCTCCTGGAGCGATCTCCCTCTTTCGGTCGCGGCGGCGGCAAAGACCGCGTCGCTTGGGGGATACCCGCTCCGGCACCGGGCGTTCCGGTTCGGCTACGGCATGTACCGGGAGGTCGCCCGCAGGCGCCATAGCTCGACTGCGGAGACGCGAACGTTTGAGGCCCTCTGCCGGGTGCTCGGGATCAGGCCGTCGACCGTGGAGCCATCGAGGAACTTTCCCGATCTCTTCATGACGTCAGAGATGCTCGATTGCCTCAGCCAGTCAGGGATATGGGGGGAAAAGAGATGAGACAGGTATTACTCGACCTGCAATCAGGGTCCATCGAGGTGGAGGACGTTCCCGTCCCCGCCGTAACGAAAGGAGTCGTTGTTGAGAACGCCTACTCCCTCATCAGCGCCGGCACGGAGTCTTCGCTGATCAACCTTGCAGGGCAGTCGCTCGTCGGCAAGGCGAGGTCGCGCCCCGACGACGTGAAGAAGGTTCTCCAGAAGATCGGGACGGACGGCCCCCTCCCGGCATACCGGCAGGCGATGAGCCGCCTCACAAAGCCTGAACCGCTCGGCTACAGCTGTGCCGGCACCGTGGTCAGGACCGGGACCGACGATTTCGAGGTCGGCGACCGCGTCGCCTGCGCCGGGGCCGGGTATGCGGTGCACGCCGAGTACGTTGCGGTCCCAAAGAACCTCTGCGTCAGGGTTCCGGACGGCGTCAGTTTCAGGGAGGCGGCGTTCACGACCGTCGGGTCGATCGCGATGCACGGCATCCGGAACGCCCGGGTCACGGTGGGCGAAAACGTCGCGGTAATCGGGCTCGGGCTTATCGGACTCCTTACCGTCCAGATCCTCAAAGCCGCGGGGTGCCGGGTGATCGGGATCGATATCGACCGGGAGAAACTCGCGCTCGCGGCGCGACTTGGTGCCGATGCCGTCTCGAACTACGACGGCCTCACGGAGAGGATGAAGGTCTTCTCGCCGTTCGGAGCGGACGCGGTCGTCATCACCGCGGCCACCCCATCAAGCGCCCCCGTCGAGACCGCGGGCCGCCTGGTCAGGGATAAGGGCAGGGTCGTGGTCGTCGGGAACGTAGGGATGAACGTGCCCCGCGACGTCTTCTACGAGAAGGAGGCGGAGGTCGTCGTCTCCCGGTCTTACGGCCCCGGGCGCTACGACCGGAACTACGAGGAGCGGGGGATCGACTACCCGATCTACGTCCGGTGGACGGAGCGGAGGAACATGGAGGCGTTTCTCGATCTCGTGCAGCAGAAGAAGATCGACCTCGACCACCTGATCACCCACACCTTCCCGCTCGATAGCGCACCGGAGGCCTACAATCTCATCAGTACCGGAAAAGAGCGGTATATCGGCGTCCTCCTGCAGTACAGCCCGAACGGCGCGGGCGCCGCCGGCACGGTCACCCGCCTCGCGGAGCCGGAGGCCCGGAGGCGGGAGGCGCCGGCCGGGGCGCGGACGATCGGGTGTATCGGCGCAGGGGTCCACGCCCAGAGCGCCCTCTACCCGAACCTCCCGGGGCTCCCGGTGAACCTCGGCGGAGTCGCGACCGCGACGGGGCTCTCGGCGCACTCGGTCGCGAAGAAGTACGGCTTTGCCTACTGCACCACCGATTACCGCACGATCCTCGACGACCCCGGGATCGATGCGGTGCTGATCGCGACCCGAAACGACCTGCACGCCCCCATGGCAATCGACGCGTTGCGTGCCGGCAAAGACGTCTTCGTGGAGAAACCCCTTGCAACGGAGATCGACGGGCTCCGGGGGGTGGTCCGGGCATACAACGAGTCCGGAAAGCGGCTGATGGTCGGGTTCAACCGGCGCTTCTCCCCGCTTGCGCGGAGGATGAAGGAGTTCTTCGGCAATCGGGCGACGCCGATGGTCCTGCACTACCGGGTCAACGCCGGGCAGATCCCGCCCGGACACTGGGTCCACGACGACGAGCAGGGCGGCGGGATGCTGATATCGGAATGCTGCCACTTCATTGATTTCATGCAGTACATGACCGGGGCACGACCAGTCCAGGTCTACGCCCGGGCGATCGAGCCGACCGGGAACCTCCGGAAGTACGACAACTTCCAGGCGACGCTGGCGTTCGACGACGGGTCGCTCGGCACCGTCACCTACACGACGCTCGGCGACCGCTCCTACTCAAAGGAGACCGTCGAGGTCTTCTGCGACAACGCCGTCGGGAGGATCACCGACTTCCGCGACCTCGAACTCCGGCGGGGCGGGAAGGTATCGAGGGAGAGGCGGTGGCTCGCCCAGGAGAAGGGGTTTGCCGAGGAGCTCCTGGCGTTCGTGAAGGGAGAGGAGGCGGACTTCGCCGGCAGCGTCGCGACGACGCTTGCGACGTTTCAAGCGTGGGAGTCGATCGATACCGGGAGGCCACAGGAGATCGATATCGGCACGGTCGGGTTGTGATCCGCTCCGGGGGCCGGCCCCGGGCAAAATGGTACCCGAAAGCTCCTCTCCGGCAACCCCCACCCCGCCCGGCCTTCGGCCTCCTCCCCCGCCCCGAGGGGCGGGGGCAGTGCGTGGCGACATCCAGTGGGAAGCCGCGCCAGGGGATGGTGCTGGCGGCGGGTTCCCGGAGGGGCGGGCAGAGAAGAACCTGCTACTGCCGGTTCGATCCCGGGATCTCCCCAGGGAATGGACCGTGGTGGCTATCGCCATGGGGGGAGGGGACCAGGGAGGGGGTTCCCCCTCCCCGCAGGTGGGTACCTGTACGTTCCTCCTCAAAGCCCCCGCCCCCCTCCGGGGCGGGGAAGGTGCATGGAGATACCCGGGAAAAACCGTGCCCGGGATGCAAACCCCTGGGCGGTGCGAAACACGATCGATGATCTCCTCCAGTGAGAGTGCCGGCAATTGAGAATCGATGCACTGGGGAAGAGCGCGGAAGTTCGACGGATGGCTGCAGGGAACTCCCTTTAGCGGCTTCGCGCTCAACGCGAGAGGCTGTATTATTACCCTCTATTGCTGACTCTCGCGTTGCCGCGGAAGTTCGCGAAGTTCGGTATAATTACCTGCAACTCCCCTTTGCGGCCCTCGCGCCAACGCACGAGGCTCTATCACCACCCGGACACGGTTTAAAAGAAGCCTCCCGGGGGATGTCCGGGCCCCGTCCCCGCCCGGTTCTTCACCGGGTTCACAATGGAGGTATGGCCGGGAGCTGCGGCGATCGATGCTGCCCCTTCCCGTCCGGTGCAGGGACCCCCTACACCGACGAGAGCCGGGCGTTCCGCACGTACGCGAGCTGCTCGCGGATCCTCTCCGGGATCGTCCGGGGGTCCTGTCTCTCGACGGCCTCCCGCCACCCGTCATCCCGGCACGAGCAGTCCAGCCCTTCGAACTCCGCCGTATCGAAATGGCAGTTGTAGCGCTCGATCGCTTTGCCGAGCTCGGCATCGCACTTCCCGCAGTTCCGGGCCCAGTCGAGAGACTCGACCGAGTAGGTCCAGGGGCTGACATAGACATGGGCGCGGTCCCCGAACCGCTCCCGGCACTCCTGCAGGAGGTCGACGAGGCTCCAGAGCCACGGCGGCCGGTAGAGGTTATTCTTCCAGAGTTCGTGCACGACGGTGTTCTTCTCGACCGTCGTCACCTCGAGGTCAACATACTCGATCCCACGGGAGACACAGTAGGCCACGGTCCTGAGGACATCATCTACCGCCTCCGCATCGGTGAGGAACGGGGGTTTGACGAGAAGGAGCGGCTTTGTCAGAACACCCATACCCCGCATCCTCGAATGGAAGAGATCGAAGTTATGGGCCGAGAACCCCTTGTTGATGCAGAGGTTCATCACCTGCGGATCTGCGGACTCAAACCCGAACGCCACCTCGAGCTGCCGCCCGCCTAAGGCCTTCTTCATCTTCTGCACGTGCTCGTCGGGCGAATAATCGATCCTCGACTCGACGACCACCTTCTTTATGTTTTTGTAGCCGTCGATGTATGAGCAGATCTTTTCGATAGCGGCAGCCGGCATCTCGCGCTCGTTAAAGATATTTCCGTCGTTGTAGATCGAGACGACCGGGTAGTCCCCGAGATCGACGGCGTCCATCACGTACTCGAACTGTGCGACGTACTCCTCCGCCGAGACCGCCCTGCCCCGGGACGTCGCACAATAAAATCCGCACATGGTGCATCCCCCGGTCTTCTCAACCCACTCGCAACCCGTGGAGCGGAGGAAGACGATCAATCGCCTGATGGGCCGATCGTCAAGATGCCCGATCCGCTCCTCCCAGCCGATGGGAACGGTGAAATCGAGATCACCCGGGACGGACCCGTTCTGCCTGCGCAGACCACCGGCCAATGCCCGTATCTCGTCAAGGACGTCATTCTCGGTCTGGAGACCGGTGAAGATCTCCGCGCTGCTACTGCTATCAGGTACGGCCTTCTCCAGAATAATTATCCCCCCTTGTACCCGGGCAGGCACCATCATATCGGAGGTGCACGGTCCGGATGACTGTCGCCTTATCTTACCAAGACATACCCCTCATAGGCCTTTGCATATTTATAGTTTGTCTCAACAATCCCATCACCGGGGTGTGTTTGCCAAACGGTATTCCAAGACAGGAAATCGCGGGAAGCGGGCCGCCTACCGGGAAGGGCGGGATCCGGACCGCACTCTGCCCATCCTGATGGGCCATTTGAGTGGTTATAAAGCTCCGATCCTCGGGGGAGCCCGTGACAGCATGCCAATTTTTATATACGTTGCCCGGGGGTATACTACTCCGATGCACCGGGTAACGTTGCCTTCCGGGGGACTGCCGCCCGGAGTCAGGCCGGAAGGGTGCATCGCCGGTGAGAGGTGTCCCGGCGAGAGGCTGGGATTCTGAGAAGGTGTGTGATGCACCTCACAGGGACACGGCACGAGAAGGCTGAAGGGCTTTGAGGAGCGGCACGATGATACCGCTGTGATATGCATATGGCTGAAGAGTACGTGAGAAGGGCAGAGAAGGGCGTGGTGTACCCCGCCGGGAAGGTCTCCGACCGGGACTCGTTCACGACGAGAGCCCTCGGCATCCTCCCGTTCTACACCACCTACAAAAAGACCTACACCCTTCTCCGGCAGTCCCGGGGGTGGAGCCGGGAGGAACTCGCGGCCTACCAGGCAGAGGTGCTCTCGCGCCTGCTCGACCACGCCTACGAGAACGTCCCCTACTACCGCCGGGTCTTTGACGAGCGGGGCCTCGTCCCCGCCGACATCCGGACC
>JAGVUK010000101.1 GCA_019136335.1 Methanomicrobiales archaeon | reverse complement strand
CAGGCGCCGCCGCTGTCGACGTGGGCGAAGGTGCGGGTGAAGGTGTCGCCGCTGAAACCATCGGTGCCTCTGGCTCCGTGGGCATCACGGTAGTCGGAGCGGCGGTCCCCGCCACCGGGGTCTCCGGAGGTGTGCCGAGGGTGACGGGGATGGTCGTGTAGGCATGGCCGGAGAGATTCGATCGGTCGACGGGGGCATCCACGGCGTAGACGGTGTAAGTCCCCGGATCGAGCCCGGCGTCGCCGGTCCTCCAGCGGTAGGTCCACCGGTCGCCGGCCTCGACCGCCACCGTCGTGAAACTCTCCGGGTCGCCCGACCGGACAGGCGTATCCGGGTTATCGAGTCGTCCGCCGGCAGCCGGCAGGTTCGGACCGGTGACGAAGAGGTAGACGGTATCGCCCCCCGTGCTTGTTCCCGTGAGCGTGACGATGCTCCCCGGGTACACGGTGACGGCAGAGACGGCCGCCACGGTCAGGAGAGCGAGAAAGAGAAGAATGACACCAGGAGTTCCAATGCGACCGGGCATGCGGTTCACCGCCGCACCATCCCCGCGGGAGACGATGAACCTGATCCCCGGGGAGCAAGAACAACCTTGAACACCGAAGGTGCAAGTCGCGGAGCCGCGAAGCAACTGGGTATGGATAACCCTGGAGAACAGCCGTAAACAACCTCGCATGGGCACTCACCGCCGCTGAGGACAGGCAGGATGATCCTGACCGTTACAGAGGCAATCAGGCAGGAACAGCCCGTCCCACACCGATATACGTCTCGACAAGTTGCCGGGTGCTTGCCTTCGGCTCACCGCCGCCCGGGGTGAAGCGCGCCCCGTCAAGGGCGGCAATGATCGCGCCGACGGCCCCGGCATGCAATCGCCCGTAGCCCCCCTCGAGCACGAGGGCGAGAGCACCGGGACCCGCGTCCGCGAGCATCCCGGCGAGAACCCCGAAGTCGCCCGGTTCGAGGAGCATCGAACCGAGCGGGTCACCGGCGAGCGCATCCTGCCCTGCCGACACCACCACGAGGTCCGGCTCGAACCGCCGGATCGCCGGGATGAAGACCTCACGAAAGACCAGGGTGTAGTCGGCGCCGGTCGAGCCCGGCTCAAGCGGTGCGTTGATGGTGTATCCAGCGCCCGGGCCGGCACCCCGTTCATCCGGCCAGCCTGTCCCGGGGAAGATCCCCATCTGGTGGACCGAGCAGTAGAGCACCCGGTCCGATGTGTAGAACGCCATCTCTGTTCCGTTGCCGTGGTGCACGTCCCAGTCGACGATGGCGACCCGGTCAACCTCGCGAAGCGCCCGCGCCGTCGCGACGGCGGCGTTGTTGAAGAGGCAGAACCCCATCGCCCGGTCCGGCGTGGCGTGGTGGCCCGGCGGGCGGACCAGGGCAAACGAGTGTTCGCCGCCGAGCGCGCGGTCCACCGCCTGAGAAGCGGCCCCTGCCGCGTAGAGGGCCGCATCGAACGACCCCCGGGTGACGTAGGTGTCGGGGTCGATGTAGCAGGCCCGGCCCGGGGGACACTCCCTGCAGAACGAGTGGATAGCCGCGATGTGCCGGTGCGTGTGCACCCGTGCAAGGTCCCGGGTCGTCGCCTGCTCCGGAGGTACGCGGCGGGCACCGGCCGGCACCCCGGCAAGCGCAGCCTCGAGGCGTGCCTGTGACTCGGGGTGGCCGGGATCGTCATGGCCGGCAAAGACATCCCCCGTCACGACCGAGTATGGCATGGCGATCAGGGCAGGATCGCCGGCACAGGAGATGAACCTTCTCCTGCCCGGGTGCCGGACAGCCAGTTCCCGGTAATGCCGCACCGACAGAGGACGGCGACCGTGCCGCCGGGTGTGCTTTTAAGGGGAAGGGATGATATAGAAATGTTGTATGGCCCTGTGCGGTGTGATCTCTCCGTCGTGTATCTACGCCTGCACCCGGTTCCGCGTCCGCAGGACGAAACTCCTCTCCCGTGAAGCGTATCTCCGGATCATGCGGATGAGCATACCGGAGGTCGTCACTCACCTCGGCCGGCAGGAGGATTACCAGGAGATCATGGATCTCGCCGGCGACTTTTCCGGCGCCCAGCTCATCGAAGAAGCGGTAAACCGCAGTCTGGCCCGGTCGTTCCGGAGCGCCATGGCGATTGCCCCGGGGGATCTGCACACCCTGACGGGAGAATACCTCGCCCGGTGGGACATCGCAAACGTCATGGCAATCCTGCGGGGCACGGTTCACGACGTACCCCGGCGACAGATCCGTGACCTGCTTATCCCGGCGGGCGAGCTCGACAGCGCGCTCCTCGACCGCCTCCTCGACCTCACCGGATGCGGCGATGTCCTGGAATCGCTCCAGGATTGGCGGCTCTACCCGGCCCTTGCAGAATACTACCGGATCTGCGGGGAGAAGGGCGTCTTTGCCCGGATCGAGGACGAACTCTACCAGCAGTACTACGCCGGGCTGCTCGGCCTTGCCGCATCAGGGTGTAGCGGCTGCCAGGAGTTGATCGCCTACCTCCGGTTCGAGATAGACATCACCAACATGAAGAACCTCCTCCGGCTCCATTGTGCGAAGGAGGCGTGCGACATCACGGTCGTCGACCGGACCATGATCCCGGGCGGCAACATCCCCCTCGCTCTCTTCCGCCGGCTCTACGGCATCGGGACGGAGGAAGAGTTCATCAGCGTCTTCTTGCAGATGGCGATCGCCCCGGTTCTGGCCCGGGCGGTGCGTGAACTCCGGCAGGACCCGAACTTCTCGAGCACGGACGCCGCAGAGCTGGTCTGGCGGCGGTGGCACCAGCACCTGCGGCCCGTTCACGAGCTCGAGATGGCGATCACCCGCGTCAGGCTTCAGCAGATGGATTCCCTCTCCCGGCGCCACCCGTTCTCGGTCCTGCCGGTGCTTGCGTACCTCGAGCGAAAGAGATACGAGGTCGCGAACCTGCGGGCGATCGCACGGGGGAAGGCGTTCGGTCTGCCGGCCGACCGGATATGGCAGTACATTGTCATGTGAGGAGGAGCCATGCCGATCGACGAGATCAAACCTACCCGGGCCGGCCTCCTGATCGTCAGGCGGCGGATGGCGCTCGCGGAGCGGGTACATGAACTTCTCTCGATGAAACTCGATGGTATGATGCTGGAACTGGTCAGGCTCACCGACCGGGCCGCGCTGCAACGCCGGGAACTCGAAGAACTGTATACCAGGGCCCGGGAGATGGCGGCAATCGCCGCCATGATGGAGGGGGCGACAGGAGTGCTCCTTGCAGCACTCTCGGTGGAGACCGTCCCGACCTACACGCCCGGGCACAAGAACGTCTTTGGCGTACACCTCCCGGACCTGGAACCGGTAGCGGTGAGGAAGACGCTCGATCAGCGGGGATACGGCGTCCTCGGGACATCATCGGTCATCGACGACGCCGCCGACGCCTACGAGAACCTCCTTGAAGCGATCATAGCAAGCGCCGAACTCGAAGGGGGCGTCAAGCAACTGCTTGACGAGATCGAGCGGACCCGCCGGAGGGTGAACGCGCTGGAGTTCAAAGTCATCCCGGAACTTGTGGAGAAACGCCGGATCATCGAGGACCAGCGCGACGAGATGGAGCGGCAGGAGTGGACACGACTCCGGCGCATCAAAAAGATAAAGGCAAAAAGGGCGGAGAAACTCTAGAGGGTGCCTTTCTGCCGTGCGAGGCACGCAATCGCCGTATCCACAATCGCACCGAGAGCGTCCACGCCGAAGGTCTCGGAGGAGAGGACGATATCATACGGCGAGAGGTCGTTGATATCGATACCGTAGTAACTCCGGTAGCGGGTGGCCTCCGAGCGCTGCCGGTTCTCGGTGTAGACCCAGGCCCCCTCCTCGTCCATCCCGTCACGCCCCGCGATCCGCTTTGCCCGGCAGGAGAGTGATGCAGAAAGCCAGATCCGGAGATCGGCGTTCTCGATCATCCGGCCCGAGAGCCTCCCCTCGACGATGATGTCTTCGGAACCCTCACCGATCTCTTTCTGCCGGGCATCGATCATCCGGTCGACCGCGGGGTCGCTCTCCGCAAACCTGCCGAACGCGGCAAGATCCATGCCGTGCTCCCGGGCGAGCTGCCGGAAGACCTCCCCTGCAGATATGAAGTCGAGCCCGTGCTTCCCGGCGAGGTAGCGGGCGAGCGACGTGGTGCCGCTCCCCGGGGGGCCGCTGATGGTGATCCGCATCAGAGCCCTCCGATGTTGAGCGACTTCCGGATCACCTGGCTGATCGTCAGCGAGCAGAGCATGTACCACAGGATCCAGGCCGGCACGATCCAGAACGCAATATCCGAGAGCGTGACGGCCCCGATGAAGGGCATCACGATGCCGCTCGCAATGGTGGTCGGCGTGCCGACCGCCGGGAGCCGCAGGAGGAGCCAGAAGAATATCGGCACCGAGAGCACGAGGATGATCGCCATCGGGGTGAACTGCTGCCGGGACATATCGAGCTGGTCCTGCATCATCCGTTCCTGCTTCCCCTGGAGTTTCTTGATCCGTTTTTCGTCTCCGGAGAGCTGGGCCTCCCGGAACTCCTTCTGGAAGACCCGCATCTTCGCCTGCGTCTCCTGCATCTTCTCATAATCGATGGTATACTTCTGGACGAGCGACGAGTACAGGCCCGTGATGCCGGAGAGGATCAGGATCATGACGAAAAAGGGTACGCCGAGTCCGTTCGGGTCGATGAAGGGGCCGAGCAGGACATTCATCCCCTGACCGACCGTCACCCGCACCCACTCGATGCCGTAGGAGAGCATCACGAGCATGGTGAAGAGGAGAGCGATCGTCGGGCCGTGCTTCTTCAGGTCCACCATATCAGGTTACCTCAGTACGTCCACCAGATCGTCGATGCCCCGTTCGAGGAGGAAGTTCTCGTTTCGGACGATCTTGATGGTGCAGCCGGTGTACATCGCGTATGCTGCGCTGACCGCGCGGTTGAACTCCTGGTGTTCGGCGATTGCCCGGGCTCCCTCCATATCCCGGACTCTCGAGGCGTCGCCGAGCCGGCGCATCAGGATCTGGTCCGGGTCGGTCTCCACCAGCACGACGACATCCGGCATCAGCTCCCGGAGCACCCATTCAGGCAACCCCGCGAGGAAGCCCGCCGGGGTCTTGACGCTGCTGTGGGTGTCGATGATGATGTTCGCATCGGCGCTCATGGCAGCGATCTCCGATGCCGCCGCCTGCTGGAGGCGCTTCTGGACATCTTTTCCGAGTTTGCGCATCTCGTCGCGATTCGAGACGAGGCTCTCTTTCCTCGCCACGTCGAACATGAACGTACCGAAATTGACGGCCTCGTAGGCGACACCTTCGGCCGCCAGCCGCTCCATCGCACCATTGATGACGGTGGTCTTCCCGACGCCGGGAACCCCCGTCACGACGACTTTCTTCCCCAACTCTATCACTCCGTTTATGTTATAGTTCCCTGCAGAATAAATCCGCGCCCACGGGAGTAATGCCTTTCGGAATCACCCCGACCTTGAGCGGCGGCCGAAGTCGCCCGGGTAAAAAAGCGGATGCGGCGGTATTGTTCCGGGAAAAAAGGTAAGTCCACCTGGACTTACTCCTTCCCGAAGAATCCCCGCATGAACGGGTACATCTCCATGATCTGCTGGCTCGCGATCTCCTCGTAGAGCCGGTAGGTGATGCTCACCGCAAGCAGCAACCCGGTCCCGCCGACCGCGCCGATCACACCAAAGAGGTTTGCGACGACCGAGAGGATCCCGATGAACGCACCGCCGATGATGGTGATCCTCGGTATGTAGCGGTCGAGGTACCTCTCAAGCACCTGCTCGTTCCGGCGGTAGCCGGGGATGTGCATCCCGCTCCTCTGGATCTGCCGGGCCACGTCTTTTGAGTCGAGACCCGCGGTCTTGACCCAGAAGAGCGCGAAGATCGCACCGCCGAGCACCATGACGGTGATATCGATGCCCATTCGGAGGAGGATCTCCCAGGGGGCATGCCCGAGGTCGGAGAGCCACCACATCCAGTCCTGCGGCTGGTTGATGGGAGCAATATACCACATCAGGCCGCTTATCGGCTGCTGCCCCTGGAACTCACCGAGGATCGTTATCCCGGCGTTCGAGAGGAGCATCCCGATCATCTGGATGTTCGCCTGCAGCACCCGGACCAGGATCATGGGGAGAACGCTCGCGTAGATGAGCTTCACCGGGAACCGCGCGCGGGCACCCCGGACGGCGGTATGCGCAAGCGGAATCTCGATACGGGTCGACTCCACGTAGACAATCACCAGGAAGATGATGATCGTCGTGACGAGGGCGAGCACGTCCGTGCCGAAGTACTCGAGGAAGTTCGCCCCCGATGTCCCGATGGCGATCAGCCGCGGGAAGAACCCGATCGGGAAGGGGTCGGTGCCCGTCTGCCAGTTCAGGAACCCGTTCACGAGACCCTGCGAAACCCCCGCAACGATGAAGAGCCCCACGCCCGATCCGACACCCCACTTGGTGACGACCTCATCCATCAGCACCACGAGGAGGCCGCCTATGCAGAGCTGGAGGAAGATCAGGAACGAGACCGCGAACATATTGCCGCCGAAGAACTGCGTTGCCACCGACGGGTCGGGCATCATCATCCCGCTCAAGACCATGGGAAGCGCCTCAACGACGATCATCACGAAGATGAGCATCTTCTGCAGGCCCATGTACATGACCTGGCCGCGGGCTTCGCTCGTATCGATCTGCAGGATTCCGGCGCCCTTGAGCAGCTGCAGCACGATCGACGCGGTGACGATCGGCCCGATACCGAGATGCAGGAGCGAACCGCTCGCACCGGCAAGCAGGGCGCGGTATATTCCGAAAATATCCTGTGACTGCGGAGAGAGTCCAAAGATATCGATGTTGGTCAATGTGAAGTAGAGGAGCAGGATTGCAAGCGTCCACATCAGTTTGTTTTTGAAGTGGACGTGCCCCTCCGGACTTCGAACTGCAGGCATCGCTGCAAGGAAGGATTCAAATCTATCCAGCAGATCTCCCATGGTTTCACCTGAAAAGAAGATCAGACGGTCGTTGCCTGACCGCCCATCTCCTCAATTTTTGCCCGGGCACGTTCCGAGAACGCCCGGGCGGAGATACTCATCTTGTGGGTGACTCTTCCGCCGCCGAGCACCTTGTCGATACCGATCCCGGTGACGTCAAGGGCAATGAGGTCGCCCTCTTTGCTTGCAAGCCCCTCGCGGAGCAATGCCTCGGCCATCTGGTCGATCTCCCCGACATCGAGGGCGGATACCGGCACGGACGTCTTGCTGACGAACCCGTGCTTGCCGTTGGATATCTCGCCCTTTAAGTAGAAGTGGGAGAAGCGGTGATCCCGCTGCCCGGCTCTACCCCGTCCACCCCTGTTGCCAGCGCCGCGCCGGTTCTTGTGCGTGCCGCCGCCGCAGGTCCGTGAACCTCTATATTTGGTTCTCTTGTTTACGGGCATCAGTCTCACCTCATCTTGTAGAGGAGATCGTTGATCTCGGAACCATAGTAGCCGAGAGCTCCACCCTGCTGAAAGGTTCGCTTGATGGTTTTATAGCCCTTTCGTGGTGGGTGCAGTCTCAGTACCGGCTTGATCTCGGCGAGATCACAGATAGTGGTCTCACCGCTGCACAGCGCCCTCGCGAATTCGTCGATGCCGGCATACGGGGTATGCGCACGGACGTAATCGTCAGTCAGCTGCTCATCCCCGGTCAGTCTGCCCCGGGTACGCAGGAGGGTGGCCAGGGTCTCCGCGTCCACCTCGCCATACGCCACAAAGTCCTTCACCTTGCGGATCATGCCAAGGTACGCCGGCGTATCGGGCACGAGGACGCAGTGGTTGACGTGGTGCAGACGGAGCATCTTTAAGGTGTCCTTAATCTCGCGGTTGGTCTTGACCACGCCGCGCACCTGCACTACCGCGTACATTTACTGCGTCCCCCCGATCCTGACGATGTTCGTCTGCCGGAGCGCCTCGAACGTCGCCTTGGCGTAGTTGATAGTCGTCCGGGTCTGCCCCCGGTTGAAGGCCCAGACATCCTTGATGCCTGCAAGCGTCAGGACCTTCTTCGGGATATCTCCGGTCACGAGACCGATCCCCTGCGGGGCGGGTTTCAGCGTCACCCGGACGCTGCCTGCCTTGCCGGTCACCTCGATGGGGATCGAGTGGGCGGCGTCACAACCGCATTCCCAGCTCCCGCATCCCCGGTAGACCTTGATGAGGTTCACCTTTGCGTCCGTTATTGCCTTCTGGATCGCGTTGCCGACCTGGGCATCCTTGCCCTGACCAAACCCGACGTAGCCGTTCCGGTTGCCGACCACCACGACGGTGCGGAACTTTACACGGCGACCCGAGTCCGTCATCCGCTGGACCATGTTGATGTCCAGCACCTCGTCCTCCAGGTCGGGCAGGAGGAGATCGACGATCTGGGGCTCCTTGATCGGCCTGCCGCTTGCGAGCACCTCATCGATACTGGTGATCTCGCCTGCGGCGACCATGCGCCCGAGACCGGTGAGCGGAATCCATTCTTCCTGTGCGTATGCCATGTCACACCAGCTCCTTCTTGATGGCCAGAGCCACAGCCTCTACATTCGCCACTAGGTTGCCTGCCCGTTCGGGGGCATACCCGGCGATGTGGGCACCCTTGAGCCGCTCCTCATCGGGGAGGATCGACTCGCCGTAGGGGATATCGAGACCGCCGTCCACCGCCCCTTTGAGGGCGGCAAAGACACGCGCCCCGGGTTTTGCCCGGGCGAGCCCGATATCCAGGATACCCTCTTCATACCCTGCATTCAGCGCCTTGACTGCAAACAGCATCCCGGTCAGGTAGGCGGCCGGGGTGCAGGAGGTCGATCCCTCGTAGCCGTACTCGGCAAGTTCGGCCGAGTATGCAGCCACCAGAGTGCGGTCTCCCTCATTCTCAGGGACGACCAGCTGCACGATGATCTGCCGGTTCGTCTTCCGGACGACCACCCTCGGGCTGCCTGACGACAGGAGCGACATCCGCTTGTAGTAGTCTGTCTTACCCTCGTGCCTTCTCCGGAAGGGCACGAAGTACCGTGGGCCCGTTGCCATTATTTCATCCTCCCTGCCATCGTCTCAACATGAGCCGCGAGATGCGATACGCTCCGGAACTGGCCTCCGGAAGCCCGGCGATACATCACGCGGTAGAGACTCCGCTCGATTCTGCCTTCGTCGCGCATCTCGCGAAGAGCCCGGCGCTGTGCCCGGATCTTGCCGATCCACATGCGCTTGCTCGAAGCGCGGGCACCGGCGGCACCCTTCCTCCGCCCCGGTCCTTTCCGGTGGCCGTAGGAGCGCTGTGCCATCCGCGCGCGTGCCCTGCCACGGCTGTTCCCCTTCACGGCGTGGGCCCTGATCGCGCCCTCCCCGATGAGGTCGCGCAGGTCGTTTCTGGAGATGGCCGCCTCGATATCGACCTGGCGCTCGGGATCGAACCAGACACGGTTGACCCCGCACTTGAGGATGGCGGCTGCCATCCGCTTCTGGTTGGCGAGATCACTCATCCTCGTTCACCTCTTCTTCGCTTTCGGCAGGCACTTTTGCCGCACGGGTGAGGTCTTTTGCATTCAGCACCTTGAGCCCCAGTTCCAGGGCCCGGGTCTGGATCTCCCCGCGCTTTTTGTTGCCGACGGATCCGCCGATCCGGACAGCCTGGCTCTCCGGGTTCAACCCGGCAAGTTCTGCCGGTGTAAAGACCCGGACCTCCTCATAGCCGCTCGGGTGCATGCCGCGGATTGCGGCAGGGCTCCCATACCCCGGCCGGGGAAGAACGCCCTTTGCTCTGAACTGCCGTCTCTGCTTGTTGTGCAGACCGCGCGGCCGCCGCCAGACATCTTCCAGTTTCGCTTTGCGGTGAAGTCCCCGCCTCTTGAAGGCAGGCTTGTTGTGCCGGGTGCGGACGCGGATCAATCTTCGTGTTTCATCCATTCTTTTCACGCCCTCTCGGTGATGTAGATGCCGTCCTGGAACACCCGGGGATCACGCTTCGTGATCTTCGTCGCGTGCTCGATGTTTGCGGCCGTGTTGCCCACCTTCTCCTTGTCGATACCGGTGAGAGTCACCTCGTCGTTTCCAATCTTGACGGTGACGCCCTCAATGATCTTCGCTGTCCGGGGCTGCTTCTCGCCGAGGAAGTTGCCGATCTCGAGACGGTTGCCCTGCAGTTTGAGCTGGATCGGGAAGTGGCTGTAGACCACTTTCATACGGTACTCGTAGCCTTCGACGACACCCCGGATCATGCTCTTCACATGTGCCTCGAGCGTGCCGCTCATGGCGAGGAACCGCTTCTTGTCGGATGCCGTGGAGACGACGACTTCGCCGTCTTCAATCCTGACGTCGATCTGCGGGAAACGCATGTCACGGACCAGCGTGCCCTTCGGTCCTGAGACCGTGAGCGCGTTGCCTTCGAGCGCGACGTTCACACCGGGAGGGATCTCGACCTGTCGTGTTATTCCCATAAGCCTCTCCTCCGTCAGTAGACGTATCCCAGCAGCTGCCCGCCGACACCCTCGCCCCGGGCCTGCTCGTGGGAGACGACTCCCTTCGAGGTCGAGACGATCAGGATACCGAAGTTCTTTGCGGGGAGGTACTGCGACTCCCAGTATTCCATATCAGCCATTCCCACCGAGAACCGGGGGGTGATGGCGCCACACTTATTGATCGTTCCGGAGAGCTGGACCCGGAACTGGCCGCCACGGCCGTCTTCGATGAACTCGAAGCCGCCGATAAAGCCGTTTTCCTGCATAACGCGGAGCATTGCGCCCAGGAGCTTGCCGGCAGGTTCGACAATAACCTCGCTCTTTCCAGCGTCGCCGGCATTCTTGATCGTGCTCATCGCGTCAGCGATTGGATTCAGTCGTGCCATATTCTCTCACCCCTAGTTCATCTTCTTGAAGCCCATCTTCCCGGCCCACTCGCGGAAGCACTGGCGGCAGAAATAGATGCCGTATTTACGCACAAGGCCCTGCTTCCGGCCGCAGATGCGGCACTCGTTCGCGCCACGGCCGAACTTCTTTACGCCCTCGCCCGGAGCAGATGCACCTGACTCTTCTGCCATACCTTACACCTCCACCTGGTAGCGCTCGCGCATGAACGCGATGGCTTCATCCTGATTCACTCTCTGCTTTGCCGGCAATTTCCTGCGCTCGACGCTTCTCCTTGCGATCCGCACGCCTCTGCGCTCGAGCACCACGTTGACGTCCATGCCGAAGATACCGATTGCCGGGTCATAGGCCATGCCGGGAAAGTCCGTGTGTTCTTCGATGCCGAAGGAGACGTTGCCCGTCCGGTCGAACTGCGAGGCTGCAAGGTGCCGCTCGATGATGTTGAGCGCGGTCTCGACGAACTTCTCGGCGTTCTCCCGGCGCAGGGTGACCTTGCACCCGATGGGTGCGCCCTTCCTGATACCGAATGCCGGCTGGGTCCGCTTTGCGATGGTGCGGACGGGTTTCTGGCCGGTGATCTTCTTCACGAGATCCTCGGCCTTGACCAGCCGTTCACCGCTCTCTCCGACGCCCATATGCACGACGACCTTGTCGATGTAGACATCCTTCATCGCGCTCATGCCGAGGCCTCCAGTTCGGGTGCAATCGCGGAGCGGCCGACCATGAAGATGTACTCCTCTATGGTCTCGAACCGTTCGCCGGCCGAGTCGTCCATAAGGATCACCCGGTTCGGGACGGAACTCGCGGTCCTCGCGATCTCGACGATCCTGCCGACCTTCCCGGAGTGCTTCCCGCCAACGATCATGGCCACGTTGCCTTCCGCGAAGGGGAAGTGGTCGACGATCCGGAACCGGTCTTCGCCGTCCGTCCCAAGGGTCACGACGATGGAGTCTTTTGCCTTGTAGGTGTTGTCGGCAAGGATGTTTGCGCCGAACGCAAGGTTCAGCTGCACCCTGCCGCCGCGGATCGTGGTCTTGTTTTTGACCTTGCAGAGCCGGGTTTTCGCGGACTCCGCAGAGATCTCAACGGCAATCAGGTTGCCCCGCTTGTCGAGCTGGATGCGGTAGTGCTTCCCGAGTTTCGGGATCGAGACGATGTCAAAGACACCTAGACCCATCTGGGGGTTCCTGCAGGCCCGTCCGTTGACGATGATGTCGCGCTGGTAGAGGATCTTACGGACCTCGCTTGCATTCTGTGCAAGGCCGATATGCTCGCGGAGCCAGACACCGACCGGCAGGGCTCCGGCGCTGTGGGGGCCCGGGGCGGTCTTCATGACGAATTTCTGTACCTTCTTCGGGATATGCCAGGATCCTGGCGCTACCAGTCGTTTGAGATGATTGGACATTATGCTCCGCCTCCGAGTCTCTCCTCACGGAGTTTGTCTTTCAGGTTGAGCTTCGTGATCTGCACATTCGAGGGGTCGACCGGCCGGGGAACCTCAGTTCCGTCGGATTTGGTCACCATCACGCCGTGCACGACCAGCCGGCACATCTTCATATCGACCGCGTCGACGACGCCTTCTTCACCGGCGAAGTCGCCACGGAGCACCTTCACGGTGTCGCCCTTGACCACACGGGTCCTCCGGGCGTTATACTTCCCGCGGAGGTCGGGGGCGAGCGATGCGGAGAGGAAGCGGCCCCGAGTGTGGTTCGGCGCGTTGTAACGTGCCTTACGCTGTTTTCTCGGTTGTTTGCTGACTATGCGTACCATCCTTCACCACACCTTACACGATGATCGTCGCCATGGAGGCGATCTTTGGGAACCGCTCAGCGATCTCGCGGGGGACAGGGCCCTTGATCTCGGTTCCCTTCGGCTCGCCGCGCTCGTTGATGAGCACCATGGCGTTGTCCTCGAACGAGAGCCGGATGCCGTTCGGCCGGCGAATCTCCTTCTTCTGCCGGATGACGACCGCCTTCTCAAGTTTCCTCCGCATGTCGGGGGTGCCCTTCTTGACGCTCACGGTCGCGACGTCGCCGACGCCCATGCAGGGCTGCCGCCGCCGGACACCGTGGTAGCCGTCGACCGAGACGATCTCCACAAGGCGTGCGCCGGTGTTGTCGGAGCAGACCATCCGGGAGCCGGTGGCGAGGGCACGCGGAATGGTCGACTGCATCGCCTTCATTCCTTCATCACCTCAACCACCACAAAGTTCTTGGTCTTCGAGAGCGGGCGGCACTCCGCAATCCGGACCACATCGCCGACGCCCGCGTTGATGCAGGGCGTGCTGTGGGCATGATACCGGGACCTGCGCTTCTCGTACCGCTTATATTTCTTGACGTAGTGGAGGAACTCACGCTCCACGACGACGGTACCGTTCATACGGTCGCTCACGACTTTGCCGGTAATCACCTGGCCGCGTACCGGCAAAGTGCCGTGAAACGGACAATTTGCGTCCTCACATTCCGTTTCCGGAACGGCGACGTCTAACCCAATGTTTCGTGCCATATTTATCCTCGCTTATCTGATGCGCATACTGATCCGCCGTTCCGGCTGTGTCTCCAGGCTCGAACCGTCGATCTCGACGGTCGTGCCGTCAGGAAGCCGGATGCGGAATACGCTGAACCGTTTTGGAATCCGCGTCTCTCCCCGCCCGGTCAGGATGACCAGGGTGTTTTTAGTCTCATCGATGATGCGACCGGACACCCCGGCATGACCCGGGTTGCTTGCGCGGGCGACCAGAACGTCGAGGCCGATCAACTCGTGCCGCAGGACGTTCTGGGGAGAGATCATGCGGTCCTCCGTGCGTTCTGCTCGGTCCGGATACGCGCGATCGTCCTCCGGATCTCGCGGATCCTCCCGGGGTTCTCGGTGGCACCGCCGGCGCTGACTTTTCCCCGCTCCTGGATCAGTTCAAGGGAGAGTTTCTGCTCCTGCTCGAGGAGTTCGGTATCGGAGAGTTGTCTCACTTCCTGTGCGCGAAAGATTGCCATTTATCTCTCCTCCATGTACTCCTCGCCGGGGATCGCCTCGAACTCTTCCTCGAACTCCTCGTCGCCGACCTCTTCGGGCTCGGCGGGCTTGGCCGGGGCCTGCTTCGGCGCGGGTGCAAGGACGTCGAAAGTGTCGGGCAGCCGCGCACCCGGCGGGACGATCTTGACCTGGACCCCGATGGTCCCGAGTTTCTTGACGGCGATAGCGTAGCCCTTCTCGACGATCGTCTCGCTGGGCTCGCCACAGTGCTTGACGTAGCCCTCGGTGAACTTCTGGGTCCGTGCCCGGGCGCCGGTCAGTTTCCCGGCGATGATGATCTCGCAGCCGAGCGCACCGGATTCCATCACCCGGCGGATCGTGCTCTGTCCGGCCTTCCGGAAGTACCAGCCACGCTCAAGGGCGTTTGCCAGCCGCTCCGCCATGATCTGGGCGTTGAAGTTGGGGTTCTGGACCTGCTGGACCTCCACCTGCGGCGACTCGATATCGTAGGTGGTAGCGAGATCCTGGGTGAGTTGGCGGACCTGTTTGCCGCCCTTCCCGATCACGATGCCGGGTTTCTCCGCAAAGATGGTCACCTGGGTGCCGAGCGGCGTCCGGGTGATATCCATGCCGCCGTACCCGGCCCGTTTGAGTTCCTTCGTGAGGAAC
>JAGVUK010000313.1 GCA_019136335.1 Methanomicrobiales archaeon | reverse complement strand
TTTTGTTCCCTCGTTGTTTGGCGTTATCAATCTGGCTTTACCATCGGCGATCCACTTCTCCCAGACGAGTTTTGCTATCGGGTCCGGGATGTGGTCGAGCACTTCCTGGGTGATCTCTTTCATAGACTGCTCCTGTGCGGGTGGATCATGGTGATCGGTGCTGAGGAGAGCGACGTTGGTCGGTCGGCCTCCAAGCAGGTTCCCGCACGTAAAAGAGGTGGGCGTGGGGGAGTTATAAGCGAGAACCGCGCTCGGTGAACGTGAGCAACTACAGTGTAGCTCGCCCATTAAGCCAAGAAGACTACAATGGCTGGGTCTGTTTTATAGGAGAAAAAGCGTGTAAATATCTGTTGAAGTCAATAGCATTACACACACGCGCTTTTCGGCTCATGGAGCAGGGCCATGCGCAGCGATGGGGTGTTACCCATATCAGTGTATGATCGCAACGCTTTCACTCCCAGGATTTTTCCCTGCTCGTCGCGAACAGCAGAACGTGGAGATGTGTCCGGGCATACAACATCTGCTCTCTTCATAACCTCTGCTACCACCCATGATGTGATGTACATGACCCCTTCCTGCGGATCGGGAAGGTTGAGCGCCTGTCCATAGGTTGTGTAAAGAACCGGAACTCCCTCAACCTCCCCGAGGATCTCCGGGGCAGAAGCCACTCTCGCCACTTTCCCGCTCGGTGGCAGTTCCAGTGCAGTACCATCTGGACGATAGAGGCGAATGTAGTGTTGAGTTAAATTGCAAAGGGAGACAGCAGTCTCCGTTCTCTCACTGAGACCCTGAAACATCAACAACCATCCCCTGCATCAATGCGCACGTATGGTATGGAATAGTCAGGCTTCCACTCCTCGCCATTTCCGAGCAAGATATTCGGAGACATCGTAATCGATTCGATTCTCCATCCAATAGCATGGTCCCACATCGCGTTAGTGACGACTGCTGCCTGCGAAATGTTATAACTACTGCAGGCGGCCTTAAAGTCTTCTAGAAGCGGTGTCGGGATCCTGAAACTGACAGGTGTTGTTGAAGTGCGAGGATACTCTTCCTTCCAGCTGAGCGGCTGGAATACTCCAACGAGGTCTGGGGCACTTGACTCGGAACTGATGTACAGAAGAGCCATATAGTCCCCATACTTCTCGTAGACTTCATCAGTCTCCTCATCAGTGAGGTCTCTTAACCCCACCAAGTTGGCGGCGACTGTCACATAATAACCTGCGACGGGATCCTCCTCGGGATTAACAATAAGTCCACCATGATTTTTGCTCAGATACCCCCGCACTTCCGTACGGTTAGTTAAGCCCGGACGCATAGTAGAGAGATCTTTGTCATCCTGGGCTTTCGCGTGCTTCAGATCGGGATACAGTTCAAAGTGCCAGATCGCGTAAGTTCTGTTGTCCACATCCATCACCTATACCAAAGTATAGTAACTTGGCATAGTATATCATACTATACATAACTATTTAAATATTCCTATTGGCTCTTCGGTCGCTTTGAATGTTGTCTCATCCCATCCTATCGAAAGTAAGAGCCAGAAAATGGAGCGTGCATTATGGCCTTATGATAAGGCCATTACAACACTGATAACTGGAGAAGCAATCCCGATCACGTTAACCCCAAATCCTTCTTCAGCTGCCGAACCAACTCCAGATACTCCAGATACTCCCCGCTCTTCTTCGCCTCCTCCGTCGACTCGTCCACCTTTCTCGCCGCCTCCTCAACGAGCGCCATTGAGCACGTCGCACAATAGAAGGCGTCATAAGCATTCAGGGCCTTGCATCGCGGGCACTGCCGGGGTTCGAGCGCGGTATCCATCCGGTCGGACGCATCATCGACGAGCCCGGCGTTCTCCAGCAGCTTCCGCTCGACATCCGCGCCTGAGAGGTGAACATACACCTCCGGCATCGCGCTGTTCTTCTCCCAGCCGGCGACGAGCCGGAGCTCCATCTCGGAGAGCCCCTGCTTCTTACCGTTGCTCCGGGTCAGATCGGTGAGCCGGGCGTGACGGATGGCGTGGGGGTGAATCGGTTTCGTCATCCCAAGTTTCCGGGCGACGTACTTCAACTTGTTCTCAACCGTCCGGACACTCATGCGCCGGGGCTCGTGCCCATACCTCCGAGAGGTCACGAAGAGCGGGGCGTTTGCGTCCGCACGGAGCGGGTGCGTGTTGACCCAGGTCTGCAGATCCGGCACGGAGCTGATCAGGCGGAGGCGCCGCATCCCGGTCTTGCCGTTCACGATCACCACCGCACCGTAGCGGTCGAACTGGACGTGGCCGATGTTGAGGTTCAGGAGTTCCCCGATTCGGGCGCCGGAGTCCCACATGAGCATGATCAGTGCCCGGTCGCGCGGCTTGTCGCAGACATCCACGAGCCGGACGATATCCTCGCGGGTGATCAACTGGTCGACGGGGAGATGCTTGCGCGGACGCCTCATCCGGATGTTACAGAAAAGTTCCTTCTCCCTGTCAGGGACAAGCCAGCGGAAGAAGAGCTTCAGTTCGAGGATGTCGCCCTGCAGGGTGAAGGGGCTGACCGTCGCTCTTCGCTCGATGAAGTAGTCTTCCAGCCGCTCCGGGCCTGCCTCTTGTGCGTCGCTGAACTTGCTCCAGGAGAGGAAGGTGTAGATCCGCCAGACCTTCGTATCGATGGTCTTCTGCTTCAGCTGCTTGAGCTTGAGGTGGCGAACGTACTTTTCGATATACGTTTTATTGACCGGATCGAGGTTCTTCAGTTTCTCTATCACACTCATTGGCAACCGTTCTCCCGGCGCGGTTAAAGGCAACCGTTCTCCCGGCGCGGTTAAAGGTGTAAACAGCGCCAAGTGTATGTGATAGGTTTAGGGTCCAGTCTCGAAGGAGTTCAAGGGTTCGAATCCCTTCCCCCGCATATTCACGATTCATCGGTCTGGATCGTCCAGGGTTGGCACGGCAGATGGGGTATACCCTTGACGATGCCGATATATAGCCCGGTATGTCCCCATCTCACCCCGGTGCCGGACAGGATCTGCGAACCTCTCCGAAACGAAAATTCCCGACGAGATCCGGGAAGGCCGCAACGAGCACCAGAAGCCCTATCCCGGCGACAATGGAGTCCGGTTCGAGTAGCGCCACGATCTTGCCGCATCATCCCGATAGGGGCTGCGAGCCTCCGCCAGGGCAGGAGGGTGGAGGAAGCGGCGGGCGGAGAAGGCAGGCGAGGGGCGGCGGGTTTCCACGATCAGCGCTTGCGGGCCGGCGGGGGGTGAGGAGAGATGGGGGAGTTTGCGCAAACTCCCACTCAGTGCCGTGGGGACCCGGTGCCCTGCCGCATGAGTTCCCCGGCATATGACTCGATGAGGTCACGCCGGGCGAGGCATGCGAGCCACGGCGCAGGGATCGCTGCAGTCCCGTAGTATGCCCCCGCGAGTTGCCCGTAGATGGCGCCGGTGGTGTCGGCGTCGTCGCCCAGGTTCACCGCGAGAAGGCAGCCTTCTTCGAAGGTCCCGCTCCGGGAGAACGCCCAGAGCGCCGCTTCGAGCGCGTCGACGACGTAGCCGCGCCCCCGGATCTCCGGGGGTTCCCGGCGGAGGTAGGAGCCGGCTGCAACCCGGTCGATCTCGCCGGAGAGAGGGTGGTCCTGCCAGTACCCGAGGACCGGGGCGTACCGCGCCGAGAGGAGTTCCTCCTTTGGGGCGCCGGCGAGGGCGCCGAGGATCAGCCCCCCGAGGAACCGGCAGGCGTCGACGGCGAGGGGGTGGCCGTGGGTGGTGCGGGAACTCTTGCCGGAGAATTCGATGCCCCCGGCCGGGTCGCCGGCGTAAAACATCGGCACCGGCGCGAGGCGCATCAGGGAACCGTTCCCTGCCGACCGTTCATCCGTCAGGCCCGGATAGGGCTCGCGGGAGAGGATGAAGCGCTGGAGGGCCTTTCGGGTCGTCGTCCCGATATCAAAGCAGCGTCCGTTCGAGCTCAGGTGGCCTTCCCTGAACCAGCGCACGTAACGCTCCAGCTGGTCGACGGGGTCGAACCCCTGCTTCTCGATGAGGCTCTCGGCGAGGCAGAGGGCGAGGGAGGTGTCGTCGGTCCACTCGCCGGGCTCGAGGTCGAACGGCCCGCCGCCGACCATGCCGGTGATGGGCGTGAACG
>JAGVUK010000068.1 GCA_019136335.1 Methanomicrobiales archaeon | reverse complement strand
GTTCTCGTCATCGAGGTCCCCGAACCGCGCATGGCGTTTCGGGATCTTGGCCCCGAACTCGTTCGCGGCGGCGATCACAAGCATTGGGGCGCCACCTTCACGTTCTGTGTCGGCAAAGATCCCGATCTCGACCTGGTGCGATGCCAGATACTGGAGTTCGCGCACCAGGTCCGGGATCCGGTTGAACTTGCCCCCCGTGGTCGTCACCGGAAGACCCTCCGGTGCTTCTGGATGATCCGCCGCATCGAGGCCGGCATCCCGTCGGTCTTGAACGAGACCGACAAGTCAGAGGCGGACTGGCTCGCGATGTTCGGATCCTGCCCGTGGTGCTGTATCAGGTACGGGAGGAGGATATGCTCGATATCCAGCGGGAGACCGTCGTCGAACGAGCAGTTACACTCGCTCTCTATCAAGGCGATGTATGCTAGCCGGATCGGGTCCTCGTCGGTCATGCGGCCCCCTGTATCAGCAGATACTTGTAGTCGTTCTTGAACCGATGAGCAGCCCAATACGGAACGGCGACGATCTGGATCGGGACGGTCGTATCGACCTGTTCGATCGCTGCGACAAGTTCGGGAATTGTGTCGTACACATCTGTAACATAATCTACCATACCGCAACCTCCGTGAGCGTCAGCGAATGGATCGCTATGTCCCGAGCTCCGTCGAACCGGTGGAGATGATCCCCGGTGAAATTGAGCACCCCATCGAACTTAAGCAACGCTACGGGTTGAGAGAACGAGTCACGTTCGGTCCGACGTTCGGTCCGCTTGGTGTGGACGACGAGATACTTATAGTCGTTTTTGAACCGGTGATACCCTTTATACGGAAGGGGAATGGGATGGATGGCATCTCCTGTTTCGGTCTCCCCGATCGCCGCTACAAACTCGTCGAGTGTATCGTATACCTCTGCCCGATACTTTGCCATCCCCACTCACCTCCGCCTCTTCTTCGCGTTCTCCTTGAGCCGCCTATCCCTGGGGGGTCCGGGCTTCACCCGCCCCTTTGCCATCCGATCACGCCCCCGGGATCGCGATGACGAACACGGTGACTTCTCCGGCCGCTGAGGCACCCCCGGCGGTGATTGCGATCCGGAGCGCCTTGTTCGCTGCCAGGGTGCCGGCGCCCACCAGGACGTCTCCCGCCGTGCCAGTAGTGACGCCGAGGAGTGCCGTTGCATTTTCGTCCTCGATCGAGAACTCCGCGCCGTCGGCGATCGTCTCGCCGACCAGGGCGACGACCAGGCAGGCCCGGGCAGCGTCGTCGGCAGTGAGCAGGGCGATCGGGGACCCTTCGGTGTCATGGGCGACGGTCTTCACGACCCCGAGTCCGGCACCGATGAGCGACGCGAGCGACGCAGTATCCGCGAGTTTATCGGCGGTTACGGCACCGTCAGCGATCTTGTCCGAGGTTACTGCATCGGCTGCCAGTTTCTCACCTCACCGGTTACCGCGGCGTTTGCGATCTTGTCCGAGGTTACTGCATCGGCTGCCAGTTTCTCACCGGTTACCGCGGCGTTTGCGATCTTGCTAGCGGTCACCGCACCGTCGGCGATCGCGGCTGCCGGTTTCGAGTTCACGCCGTCGTGGTCGTGACCAGCGGTCGGCGAGAACAGCCGCTCAAAAAACACCCGCTGTGATCGCGGGAAAGGGACTTTGTCTAACAGGCCCATACGGGTTTACCTCCTTGAGTATGGGCGGGGTTACCCCCGCCTGTAGTGGTCGTCTATCTATGCTACGAGCGTGTCGGTGATGGTGTCCTCATCGACGGTCGCGCCGAGGATGGCGTCCTGGGCGGTGCCAGCGAGCACGTCCCCGACGATGAATACGACCTTATCTCCAGTGGCCCACTGGTCGCCTGCGGTCCCGTCGGTACCGTAGATGACTTCGATGGACCCCCGGCCGTTAATGAGCGTGATCTCGGTGTCGGCGCTCGGGTGCGCGAGGTCGCCGTCCCCGAACGTCGCGACGCCGTGGGTTGAGGCCACCGTAGCGACGAGGTTGATGGCGAGGTTGCCGTCGAACCCGTCGAGGACGTGGCCGGCCCCGTCCACCAGGGCCACTTCCAGCGTCCACCGGAACTCCCCCCGTTTCTCGATGGCATCGTTGATGGCCGCTGCGCTGTGCGCCGGGGCCGCAGTCAGGATCGCAGCGGCGAGGTCGTTCAGGATTGCTGCCCGTGCCAGATTCAGCACGGAATACAGCTTGTTCGGGACGTAGGTGTGCTGCTTGAAGGTGTCGAAGGTTGCGCTACGTTCTGCCATGCTTCATCACCTCAGGCGATCCTGTGCGTGTACTTGACCATCCGCACGTTCTTGGCGTCATAGACCCGCAGCCAGTTCGCGGGGTTCGCGAGTTCGGCGTTGTTCGGGCTCTGATCGGCGACGACCCGATCCAGCCACCGAACGCCCCGCGGGTGCAGGATGAAGTGGCGGCGGTTGATGAGGATGTCGTCGCCGGAGAGGGCGTCGCGCGTAGTCTCGGTCGGGACCGGGGCCGCACCTTCGCCGTAGCCGATCGCACCCTGGCCGAAGATGTAGGTCGTATAGACCCCGTTCGCGACCGGGCACCCGTCGTCGACGATGACCGGCTTCCCGAAGTAGGTCGGGATCTCGATACTCCCGGTGCTGTCCTTGGCGAAATCGATCAGGTCCTGCCGGGCGAGGTCAGCCTCCACAGCCGAGTGCATCAGGTACCCGGTCAGTTTGCTCTTCGCGTCACCGAGACACTGGCTCGCGAGAATCATGTTGTCTGAGTCGATCCGGACGTCCGTGTTGTAGACGTTCGGAGCCATGCTCGGAGCCGCGAACACTCCCTCGAGTATGCTGAGGATCGCGGCCTGCATCCGGCGAGCCCAGTACCCTGCGACCAGCTGCCCGATAACCTGCATCGGGTCGTCGCCGCTGAGGGCCTTGGCGAGGTCGTTCACGGACCAGGCTTTCCCACGCATGAGGAGCACGGCGATGTCCTGGCCGGAAGTGATTCGCTCGACGTCGAGCGCATTGATGTCCGAGAGGACCTCGTCCTCGCCGTCAAGGTCGTTCCAGTACGGCATGTTGATGAGCCGACCGCCGGAAAGGGCAAGGCTGTTCAGTTCGTCGCTTGATGCGACAATCCCGCTCTGGTAGAGCGCAGAAAGTTCAGTCGTCTTCTCGACCACATACGGGTTGAAGACTTCCGGGACAATGACGTCCGCTACTGTGGTTTTCGGCATGTGTTAGAAACTCCTTATTTCACCCCTGCCTCGGCCTTGAGTTTTACCGCGAGTTCGGGGTCGGTTTTAAGAATGTGTCCCTGCTTGGTGAGGTTGAAACTCTCCTTTTTCCAAGGGTTCGGAACCTCCTTCGCGGGCTTCCCGGTGCCTTCTGGCACCCGGCCCTTCAGTTCGACGCCGAAGAGGTACGGGTCGCTCTCCTTAAGCGCCGTGATCTGAGCATCAAACCCTAGCAAGTTGTCCCCGTCGAGTGAGATCTTTGATTTGTCGAGTAGCGCAATGACAGCCTTAACGTTCCGAGCATCGGCGGCCGCGACGGCTCGCTCAATCGCGAAACTGAATTGCTGCTCCCGGAGGTGCCGTGTATACTCCTCGGAGGCCTCTTTGTTTTTAGCCTGGAGTTCAGCGATCTGCGCCTTGAGCGTATCATTGTCCTTCAGGCCCGCCTTCAGGTCATTCAGATGCCTCTCGTGTTCCGCTTTAAGGTCGTTGAGCCTCTTCTCGTGTTCGGTCGCGAGGTCTTTATACCTGTTCCGCTCGGCGATCACCTCATCGAGCCGGTGTTTCGGGATCTGCGGGTTGTCGGGGTCGGCAACGACGATCTCGGTCTCTCCGAGCCTCTCTTTCACCTGACCATAGAGTTCAGGTCCGAGCAACTCTTCAAGAGTCTTGGGTTCTGTCTTTGGCATTCTTGTTGCTCCTATCACTGTTTCGCTTTTTATCGTGGTCGCGGCCACGAAAACAGGCCCGATCGCGCCCCGGGCGTGGCTATACAGTAGTATAGGAATCTGAATTTAAAAATAGGCGGGAAAATGACGATTTTGACAGTATTGACAGTATTGACAGTTTAGACTACTTGCGCGCTATCAGGCAACATGATCCATGCGGTCTTCTTCATGACCCTACCTCAATGACCATCACACACCGGCAGTTTATATCATCTTCGGCCGTTCCTAGGGCCCCGGGGTGCGGGCCGACCCCTCCGGTGAGGTCGTTCAGGTCGTTCACGAAATCCTCATCGTAGGGGATAGCGTTCTCCTTGCTGTACTTCCGGCCCATATGGCGATGCCCGGAGCGCACCCTCTCGTCGTCGCTGTCCTTCCACCATTTCAGGAGAGACACGCCCCCTTTTGCGGCGACGTCGAGCGAGGCTTTCTTCCCGGCCTCCATGCACCGGTGCCCCTCCGTTCGGACGATCCGATTGGCCTTACCGGCATCGATCTCCAGGGCAGTCTGGAGTCGGCCGGCGATGTCCCGATATCGGTCGCCCCGGACCAGCCCGCGGGTCATCTCCTGCCGGATTGTGGTGACCGTCTCGTAGCGCCGGACTGCCAGCCGGTCGTTGAGCTTCAACCCCGATATCGGGTTCTGCAGGATCTCAGTGACCGTCTCGGGCTTGAGGACCCCCCGAATCGTCCGGCCGGCAGCCCCTTCCAGCGCCCCCCGGGTGCCCTCGAAGGAGTTGACGACGGTCTTCCGGAGCCCGGTCCGGATCTCGCCCGCGACGAGCCCGGAGTACTTCCGGGTGATCTCCTCGATCTCCGCGTTGAGCTTGTCGATGCGCCCATACCGCACCATCTGCGAGTATGTCAGGGTCCCGTCGGCGAGCGAGTAGCGATCGTATGTCCGCTGGAGGACCGCCCGGATCTCTCGGAGCATCTGCCCGTACTGCCGGCCGACACCCTGCTCGGCAACCCGGGTTAGTCTGACTATCTGCTTGTCGAGCCTAAGAAACGCCTTTTCCATGGTCCTCAACCTTCACTGTGAACCCTGTTGCAGAGACCTCGAATGAGGCATGACAGG
>JAGVUK010000175.1 GCA_019136335.1 Methanomicrobiales archaeon | reverse complement strand
GAGGGCGTTTGCGAAGACGTACCCGGCGGTCAGCCGGCGGGGGGAGACGGGCAGCATGGCCATCCGTTCCAGCATACCGCTCTCGCGGATGCGGACGAGCCCGATCGACGACCCGAAGACCCCGGAGAAGACCACGGCGACCGTGATGCCGGCTGCCTGCAGGGATACGGGGACGTCGGCAAGTATGAGAGGCAGCAGGAGCGCCGCCGGCAGGGCAAACTTCAGGATGAGCCCCCGGCGGTTCCGGAGGTCCTCAAGGAGTTCCTTCCGGAAGAACGAGTCAGGGCGCACCCGGCTCCTCCCCCGTATACGCGAGAAAGACATCCGGGAGCCCCGGAGCCCGCAGGTCGGCGCCCACGACCACCCCGCCCTCTCCCGCCACCGCGTGGACGACCCGGGCGAGGCCGGGCGAGGAGGGACGAGGGGCCGGACTCATCCGGCGCGGCTACCACCGTCACGCAAAACCCGTCCTCCCGCTCCTGTGCGCCCACGCCCTCGACGCCGGGGACCTCGCTGAGCGGCCGGGGATCGACCGGCCCCTTCAGTCGGAGTTCGATCGTCACCCTCGCACCGAGCGACCGGACGAGCGCGGACGGCTCCCCTGAGACGAGGAGGCGGCCCCGGTCGAGGAGGGCGACACGGTGGGCGAGGCCTGCCGCCTCGTTCACGTCGTTTGTGGAGAAGACGACCGCGGCGCCCCGCCGGGCCGCCGCGCGGAGGAGCCCGGCAAGGGTGACCCGCGCCCGGTAGTCCAGGCCGATCGACGGCTCGTCCAGCAGGATCAGGGAGGGTTCGTGCGCCAGGGCCTCGATGAGCCCGAGTTTCCGCCGCATCCCATAGGAGTATGTAGAGACCGGGTCGCCCCACCGCTCCAAAAGATCGAAGAGTCCGAAGAGGGATTCGAGCCGCTCACGCGCCGCCGCCGGGTCCATGCCGTAGGAACGGGCGAAGAACCAGGCGTTCTCGTAGCCGGTGAGCGTCTCCCAGTGGGCGGTATGGTCAAAGAGCATCCCGGTGCGGCGCATCATCGCACGCCCGTTCGCCGGGAGCGTAACGGTCCCTTCGTCGGGCGGGGTGAGGCGGGCGATGACCTTCAACAGGGTGGACTTCCCCGACCCGTTGGGCCCGAGGAGACCGAGGATCTCCCCTTCCCCTACGTCGAGCGTGACCCTGTCGAGCGCCCGGACGGAGCCGAACCGTTTCTCCACGTCCCGCAGGGCGACAACCATTCCGTCATCACCGGAACTCAAGGAGGGTGGACCGGGTGACCCGCACCGCCCCCTCGGGGATGGTCTCCGCGACCTCGTAGACGAGGACCCGGTCGCCCGGGCGGACGGTCTGCCCCACGATCTTCCCCCGCAGGATATGCCGGTGAAAGTCCGGGGCAAACCTCTTTGTCCGGGCAAAGACGACCACCCGGGCATCAGGGACCTGCACCCTGATCGCCCCCCATCCCTGATCGCCGGGCCACGTCCCGGACGGTGCTCTCCGTGACCCGGGAGAGGCCCCCCTCCCGGGCATGCTCTTCGACCGCCACTCGCGCCATCCTCCGCGCAAACGGCGGCACCCGCGAAAGAAGGTTCTCGGCCTCCGGCGTCCAGGGTATCGCGTCGATAGGGAGATCCGGCACTGCGACCGGGGTTTCCGGCGGCGCGACGACGAGGACGTTTGTGGTACTCATCCGGGCAAGGCTCAGGGTGTTCGACCCGATCAGCGACTCCTCCTCCCGGTGCAACCCGTAGCGCCCGAGGACGAGGAGCCCCGCCCCCCTGACCGCGGCATAGTGGTGCACCTGCGGGCAGACCCTGCCGGCGACGACAGCCGTATGGACGCGGGCGCCCAGGGTTCGCGCGAGGGCCGCCCCGCGTTCCAGGTTCCGCCGGTAGAGGTGCTCAAGGCCCCGGTCGATGATCTCATCGTGGAGGCGCTCCTGAGCCGGGAAGTTGAACCGGCGCTGAGCCTCCTCCGGCAGGACACCGGCGATGACCGGGAAGACGGCGGTATGGAAGAACGGGTCGTAGACGGCCACCGCCTCAAGCGGCGCGTCGAAGGCGGCGGCGATGGCGGCCGCACGGTGCAGGGCCGCGTAACTTGCGTCGCTCCCGTCCACGCCCACGACGACCGGCCGGTCCTTCAGGTCCCACGGCCGCCGCACCAGCAGGAGATCCCTCGTGCCGGCATGCAGGAGCACCCGTTCGGCCAGGCTCCCGAGGGGCACCTCCGGCGTCTGCCCGTGCCCGGTCGCGCCGAGCACCGTAAGATCCGGCCGATGCTCCTGGATGAGGCGGAGGACCTCGACGTATCCCCTTCCTTCGGCCGTGACCGGTTCGAAGGGGACGCCCCGTGCGGCGGCCTTCGCCGCCAGCGGCGCGAGGTAGGCATCCGATATGAGCGCCATACCCCCGGATATCAGGTCGTCGTGCGTCGCCCGCAGTGAGCCGAGCCGTTCCTCTTCCTGGTAGCGCTCCGGGAGGCCGGGTTCCATATCCTCAAAACGTTGCCGGTGCATCCGGGCGGCATACACATGGCAGCCGGTGCACCTGCCCCTGCCGGTGGCCGCGGCAAAAGTCAGGGCCGCTTCCCCCGCAAGGTCGGAGCAGGGGGAACCGTCCACACCTACGAAGATCTGCTGGTACATCATGCACACCCGTCATCCGGGATGACAGGGGTAAGAGCGGCACAAAAGGCATAAATGCTTCGGGTAAGGCCGGTTTTGTAGGGAGCGCGGATCAGGCCTCTGGCGGGATGAGGACAGTATCGATACCCTGGATAACGCCGTTGTCGGCCATGAGGTCGGGGATCGCGACCGTGGCGTTGTTCACCATGACAACCGCGCCGGTAGCGTTCACGGTAAGGTTCCCGCCCTGCAGGGTCTGGAGCGTCGGGACGTTCGAAAGATCAGCGAGCGTGTAGGAACCGTTCACGATATGGTAGAGCACGACCTCCGTGCTGTTCGCAGAACCGTTCAGGATCGGCTCGCGCAGATCGGGATCCATCCGGTCAAACGCGGCATCGGTCGGGGCAAACACCGTATACGGCCCCGGACCCTCAAGCGTGGCGGCGACGCCCGTCGACCGAAGGAGGCCCGTAAACAGGGTGAAGTTCCCGAACGCGGGGCTCTCCTCGAGAGGGATGCTGGTCTCGGTCGACAAAAGGACCTCCATGATGTTCCCGGCGGGGTCCGGTGAGGAGAGGAAGGAGGGGAGGGTCGCACCCGCTCCCATTCCCCCTCCTGCGGCCATGGTGCCGGTCTGGTTCTCTGTCATGTTCTGGGTCTGGTTCCCCGCTGCGG
>JAGVUK010000102.1 GCA_019136335.1 Methanomicrobiales archaeon | reverse complement strand
AAAGGTCGCCCCGCCCCAGGCCTCGACCGAGAAGAAGCCGACTTCGTCAATGGCCCGGGCAAGAGGGAGCATATCCTCAGTCCGGAGCCGGGTGGCGATCAGCGACTGATGCGCGTCCCTAAGCGTGGTATCGGTGATATGGAGTGTATCAGATTTGGCAGCACACATCGAATTTTGCACCTCGAAGGGCTGAGGAGATTGCAATAAAGCCTCTAAAAAATTCACTGTAATAATATAAAAACATCTCGAACGGGTAGGCAGGATAAAAGCCCGAGTATCACCGCCGATAAGGATGCCAGAATGTCTCGCGGGTCTGTTTTGAACCGGGGACATATCCGCCCGCCGAGCGTGTATCCCCGTACCACCAGCAGTCTGGCGACTTCGTCGGCCCTCCGGATCTGGGTGACGATGAGGAGGACTGCGATCGGCACGATCGAGCGGGCGCCGATCGGGACCCCCTTGAGCGCCAGTGCAACCCGCATCTGATCGATCTCCTGCCGGATCACGAGGAGCCCGGTAAGCCCCATCTCGGCGATGAGCCCGATCTCGAACCCGATCCGTCTCCCGAGCCCCCAGACCGCCACGGCAAGCACCTCTCCTTCCTCCGTCTCGGCATACGCCCACGCGGCAAGGAGCAGGACCGCGACCATCCGGACCAGGTAGGAGAGACCGGGGCCGCCCCCCCACGCTGAGAAGAGCGCTGTTACGGCGATCATCGCGATGAGGGAGAGGAGCACTCCGGGCCGCGGGAGAGCCTTTGTGCGCGGCGTGAAGACGAGCCACCAGGCCAGGGCGGCGACGGCGCCCGTCGTGCTCGCGAACGCAGAAAGCGAGAGGACCACGGTGGAGAGAAGCCTCAGCCTTGGATCCTGCATATCGCCTCCCGCGCGTCTTCGAGCCTGATGTTCTCCGGGCGGGCGCCCTGGTCGAGGGCATAGAGAAGATAGGGCGGGGCGTGCCGCCACCGCGGGATCGCGCCGGGCACGCTGCCGAGGGCGGTCAGGGTCCCGCCCTCCATCTCCCAGATGGCGTCCACCCGGGGGAGGACCGCGCGCTCGTGCGAGAAGATGATGGTGATCCCCCGGTCCCTCTCCTCGATCATCCTGCAGGCCTTCCGTTTGGCGGCGCAGTCGAGCGAGCTGAACGGTTCGTCCAGCATCAGCAGGTCCGGGTCCCGCATGATCGTGCAGGCCAGGATCAACCGCTTCAGTTCGCCGCGGGAGAGGTGGAACGGGTCATCATCGCCGCGCCCGGCAAGGTCCGCCCGTGCGAGCACGTCGTCCGGCGCGAGCCCCCAGGACCCGGCCTCTTCGGCAACGGTTGGGCAGGTGACGTGGTATTCGGGGAACTGCAGCAGGAGCAGGGCCGACGTTATCCCCTGCCGCCGGACCGATCCGCTCCCGGGATGGAGGAGCCCGGCGAGCAGGAGGGCGAGCGTCGATTTCCCGCTCCCCACCGCCCCGCTGACCAGATGCACACCCTCGTCGAAGGAGCCGCTGCCCCGGAGGGTGAACGGGCCCCGGGAGAGGAGAGTATCCTCAAGATCCACCCTCACCGGCGGATCCTCCACATCGTGGGGTAGAAACACGTCTCCTCGAGCTGCGCGAAGACCTCTTCGGGCGTGCCGTGGTGCCGGATCGTCCCGCCCGCCATGAAGATGACGTAGTCAGCGCTAGCTGCGAGATCCATCGACTGCGTGCACCAGAGCACGTGGACCGCCGTGCTCTTCCTCACGGCGCTCTGGATGCGCGCGGTCGTCCCGGCGTCCAGGTGCGAGTCGGCCTCGTCCAGGATGAGCACCTCGGGGTCGTCGACATCTGCGGCGGCCAGCGCAACGAGAGCCTTTTCGCCCCCCGAGAGGGCCGATATCTTCTTATCAAGGAGGTGCAGGATGCCGATCGTCCCGGCGACTGCCCTGACCCGCTCATCCGTCTCCGGGCAGGAGCGGTGACGGAACCGGGGGGACGACGCGATCTCATCGTATACCCGGGAGAAAAGAAGCGCCCGGTCGGGGAACTCCCCCACCCACCCGATCCTCACGGCGGACGGCGGCCTCCCGGAGAGCCGGACCGTACCCGCAGAGGGTTCCTCGATGCCGGAACAGACGGCAAGAAGCGTCGTCTTGCCGCTCCCGTTCGGTCCGATCACGGCGATGTGGCTCGCGTCCACCGCCAGATCGGGGATATCGATGATCCGGTGCCGGAGGTTGACGATCCGGATCATGCCACCCGTCTTCCTATAGTGTACGCCGCGAGGACCTTCACGACCTCTCCGGCGATGAACGGGGCGACCCCGAGCAGGACCGCCTGGACGGGCGAGAGCGACGCCGAGTAGGCGAGCCATGCCACACCGAAGAGGTAGGTCGTGAAGGTCGCTGCAATCAGACCAAAAGCCCGGTATCTCATCGACTGCCGTTCGTAGGCAAGCCCGGCGATGAGGGCGGCGGGGATGAAACCGATCAGGAACCCTCCCGTGGGGCCGAGAAGGACCCCGGGGCCCGCCGTGCCGTTGTGAAAGACCGGGAGGCTCATCGCCCCGAGGAGGACGTAGAGGGCGACGGGGATCACGGCATACCGCTTCATGACGACCCCGGCGAGGAGCACAAAGAGCGTCTGGAGCGTTATCGGGACCGGGGGCAGCGGTATGGATATCCAGCTCCCGGCAGCGATGAGCGCAACGAATGTGCCGCTGTAAGCAAGGACCTGGGCGCGGTGTTTCATGTAAACCATCTTACGTTGGCGGGTTGACGATAAAAATCCTGTCAACCAAAAAATTATTGGGGGTCGACATGACCCGGAACGCTAGAGCTGGAAGCAGTCGCCGGCGATAACCCGCTCTATTCTCCCGTTATCCTTGCGGATGATCAGGGCGCCGTGGTCGTCGATATCGATCGCCACCCCT
>JAGVUK010000094.1 GCA_019136335.1 Methanomicrobiales archaeon | reverse complement strand
GAGGCTGAGGAAGGTATCTTGCAAGAGTAGAGGGGCTATTCTCCCCCAACTTCCCGATACCTTCTGATAGCCGATCATTGAACGTTAAAGCATCATTCGCGTGATGTGCTCTCCTACGACAATTGGGGCAAAGAGAAGTACCGGCTCATCCTCAGGCGCGCCGGGGCGGAGGCGTAACCGATACCTGAGACGATCATCCATGTGAAATACACGCCGTAGTGGGCGGCACCAGACGGGAGGGGTACTTGACGGACTGTATTCGGAGCGCCTACCCCTGGAGGTTAACGTCAACCATATTGCCTGCAATCTGCATATATCCCGGATATCTGCCGGCATTCCTCACTTGATGGGTACCTGATCCGTTCGTCCCGGTCGGGGGAGGGTATCTCCGGGAGTAAAGATCAGAATGTTCGGGACTGAGGGAGAACTCTGCATCGCGGATGGGGTATAGGCAACGCAGGATCATGATGCGTAACAACTTCCGGCGAGCGTCTTTCTGAGGCCGGGTTCTACTCATCTTCGCTCAGGAGAACCTGCACCTCGCCAGAGAGAACCGGCAGATACCTCTCGACGACACCCCAGACAACCTCATCGGATACACTTGCATACCCATGAATCAGGCGATTCCTGAAGGCAATGATCAGAGGGGCATCAGAGATCTTCTCTCTGATGCCCGGCTCCCGCTGCAACAGCTGGTTAAGCGCTTCACCGATGATCTCAAACTGCCGCTCCACCGCGGACCGGAGCATGGGGTTGGCGTGATACTCCTCGTAAGTTCTGCCGGCGGTGAACTGCGCGATATAGTCTGCAGCCTCTGCAATATCATAGAGATATTTCCTGCCCTCACGCGACGGCATAGATCTCCCTGCAGGTCTCTTCTACGGATTCCAAAAAGATCGGGTTTCTGATCGCTGATCGCTCCACGAGGTCGATCTTACGGCAAAAGAGCCGGGTCAGGTCTTCGATGAGGCCAAAGTACGCCTCCGCATGTTCAACCGGAGCCATCGGTTCGAACTCGACGACAAAATCGATGTCGCTTCTCTCCGGGTCGAACCGGTCGCTCGTTGCCGAGCCAAATACCCCGAGCCTCCTTACACGGCGGCGTGCAGCAATGTGGGCGATCTCGGAGATCTTCTTGCGGATGACTGCGTGCATCTGACTCCCCCTATGATGGTATTATCGTCCGGGAAGCATTATCTCTTTCGGATGAGCGCGATACATCTCCTGCACCAACCGGCCATAGCGCCCGGCAGGCTCCCCCTTCCGGCCGGAGGCACCCGGGCGAAAGCCTCGCGCTGAACGCAACCCCGTATCGTATCAGCCCGGCGACCGCACTGCTACCTATCCCGGATGCGCCGCAGTGCCATCAGGGGGGCAAGATCCTGCATACCCCGGCTCACGCCGCACACAGCGCCCCGGGCGCCTCGGCCGCCGGCATTCTCTTCTTCGTATCGGCGGGTATGCACCTCGGCCCTCCCGGACGTGGAGACGGCGATCCGGCCCACGCACAACTGGCTTCCTCCATAGTGCACCCATGGAGTGCCAGGCTTCTCATACGCCGCAGAAGTGGAGGAACATCACCCCCACAGCCCCTCCCGCAGAGATCTGGGCGGATCTCCAGCCTCACATAATGTATCCAGATGTTCGGAGCTCCCCCGGCAAATGTTCGGAGCTCAGGACCCTCGGTGGCCGATAGTCAGGAGAACAGAACGATGAAGAAACCCGAACGATTCGTCCCGGTCGGGGGAAGGTATCTCCGGGAGTAAGTCTCATGCTCATCGGGCATGCAGATCACAAACGTCGTCGCTTCCGGCGACCTCCACCAGCCGGTCCCGTTCCCCCGGTTGCCGGAACTCCCCGACACAGCCTGCAGGTATGATCCCGAAATCTACCACGGCGCATACATCCTCCTCTCCCGGGGGAAGGCCACCATATACCGGAGCGGAAAATACATCATCTACGGCCTCGCATCCCCCGACGACCTCGCCCCCGCCTATAAGGAGTTCCTTGCCATCCTCTCGCCCATCATCGAACCGGCGCTCGCATCGCCGCCGGCGATCAGAAACATCGTCGGGATGGATGATCTCCGGATCACGATCCCGCTGTCACGGCTCGTCGTCGCTCTCCGGATGGAGCACGTCGAGTACGAACCCGAACAGTTCCCGGGCCTGATCTACCGCGGGGATAACGGGACTGCCCTCATATTCTCATCGGGGAAGGTGATCCTTGCCGGGTTTAAAGACCCGGGGACGATGGCAGAGTTTGCGTCCGGTCTGAAGGAGAAGATCGCGGGGGTCGTGTGACCCGTCACCTGAAGCCCAATTGCCCCGGTATGGAAGATCAGAAGGTATCGTACCTGCCCCGGTCACAACCGGCACCTGGGGAAAAGCGTTATCCTGATGGGCGGGTAACAGGGGTATGATACGGCATGCTTACGGCTGACGGCATCCTCGGGACGCTTGCGGAGCACCGGGAACGGATCAGGAGCCTTGGCGTCCGGCGGATCGGGGTCTTTGGGTCGTTTGCCCGCGGTGAGGAGCGCGAGGAGAGCGATATCGATATTCTCATCGAGTTCGAGGAAGGAGGGCGCTCCTTTGACACCTACATGGACCTCAAGTTCTTCCTCGAAGACCTCTTCGGGAGGAGAGTCGACCTCGTCGACCGCGATGCCATAAAACCGGCCCTCGCACCACATATCCTCGGGAGTGTCCGGTATGCCCCGGGAATATAAACTCTATCTCCGCGATATCCTGGAGGCTATCGGGAGAATCGACCGATACACCCGGGGAATGGACTACGAGGCGTTCCTCGCAAACGACCTGGTGCAGGATGGCGTGATCCGGAACCTCATGGTCATCGGCGAGGCCGTGAAACTCATCCCCGAACCACTGAAATGCAAACATCCCG
>JAGVUK010000203.1 GCA_019136335.1 Methanomicrobiales archaeon | reverse complement strand
CTTCTCCGCCGCACGGACCATCGCCGTCCCCGCGAGGACGTGGGCGCCGACGACGACGTCGATATCGTAGTCGCGGATGATACCGCGGATGACCCGGTAGTGGCAGGGCGCGTTTAAGGTGTAGTGGAGGAAGGGACTTTCGACGGCAAACCGCGTCGCTTCGTGGACGTGAAGGCGGGTCTCACG
This sequence comes from Methanomicrobiales archaeon, assembly GCA_019136335.1. GTDB lineage: Archaea > Halobacteriota > Methanomicrobia > Methanomicrobiales > Methanoculleaceae > Methanoculleus. The sequence continues at coordinate 29,800 of JAGVUK010000203.1, read as the reverse complement.
CTCCTTTCCCCTGCTGACGTGGAAATGGGGCACATGGACCTCATGCCGTGTCGCGAGCTCCTCGAAGATGTTGTGGTGCCTTGACGGGATCGGGTGGTGGATGTAGTCCTGGGTGGAGACGAGCAGTATTCTCATCGTTATCGACTGGTAGTCCGTCACCGACGGGTGGACGGGCAGGCTCACGACCGAGGCCGCAAGGTCGTCAGATACCGGGCATACGACGTCCCCGGACGCACTCCGGTAGACCGGCTGCCGGTTGACGGGGATGGGGTAGTGGACGGCGGTGCCGATCCCCCAATCCGCAAGCGCGCTCATGAACGCGTCTCTCGTGAGCGGGTAGCCGGCGGGGATCTTCACCACATACTGGTGGTAGACGTGCCGGACGCCCGGCGCCACGTGGGGCGTGACGAGTCCCGTGCCCGTGAGGTGGTGGTCAAGGTACCGGGCGTTCCTGGTCCGGCGCTCGTTGAACCCCTCGAGGCGGTCGAGCTGCACGAGGCCGATGGCGGCGGCGATGTTCGTCATCCGGTAGTTGTAGCCGACGACCGAGTGAAGGTACTTCCGGCTCTGCCCGTGGTTGATGAGGAGCCTGACCCGCTCGGCAAGGGCGTCGTCGTCGGTCGTAACCATGCCCCCTTCCCCGGTGGTCATGTTCTTTGTCGGGTAGAACGAGAAGCAGCCGATGTCGGCAAGGCTCCCCGCCCTTCTCCCGTGATACTCCGCGCCGTGCGCCTGGGCCGCGTCTTCGATCAGGGTAAGATCATGGTCATCACAGAGATCGCGGACGGCACCGACGTCGAACGGCTGCCCGAAGAGGTGGACCCCGACGATTGCCCGGGTGTCGGGCCGGACGAGGGCCGCGATCGATTCCGGGTCGATGTTGAACGTCGCGGGGTCGACGTCCGCAAAGAGGGGGGTCGCCCCGCACATCGAGACGCTTGACGCCGTCGCAAAGAACGTGAACGCCGGGACGATCACCGAGTCGCCGGACCCGATGCCCGCGGCAAGGAGGGCTGCATGAAGCGCCGCCGTCCCGGAGTTGACGCCGACCGCGTGCCGGGCACCGCAGTACTCCGCAAAGCCCGATTCGAACTCGGTGACGACCGACCCCTGGGCGAGCATCCCCGACCGCATCACGCGGCCGACGGCCTCGACCTCCTCCTCCCCGACGAGCGGCCGGGCGACGGGGATCTCCAGCGTCACCGTCTTGCCCCCGGAGGCAGCGGCCGGAACCGTGCCGGCGTGCCCACCGCAAGCATCCCCGGCGGGACGTCCTTCGTCACCACCGCGCCCGCGGCGACGAACGCCCCCTCCCCAACGACAACGCCGGGAAGGACCGTCGCGTTCGCACCGATGACGGCATCGTCCCCGATCACCGGTCCGCGGAGCCCCTCGCGGGGGCCCGGCGGGTAGCGGTCGTTCGTCAGCACGGCGTTCGGGCCGACGAAGACCCGGTCGCCGATCCGGGCGCCGGTCGGGATGTAGACCAGGCTCTGGAGGCGGACGTCGTCACCGATCGTGCAGTCCCCCTCGATCACCGCCGCCGTCCCTATCGCGACACGGTTGCCGATGGTGGTCTTCTCGCGGATCAGCACATTATGGCCGGTCTGGAAGGCGTCGCCGATCACGACGTCGCAGTAGATGACGGTGCCCGACCGGAGAACCGCATTCCTCCCGATGGTGACGCCCGGGTAGCCTTCCTCTCCCATCCGGTCGCGGGAGGGAAACCCGAGCGTCACCGGCTCAAATATCGTCGCCCCTTCGCCGAGGGCGTTACGTCCATACTCAATCATTCAACGGTCACGCTCTTTGCCAGGTTCCGGGGTTTGTCGACATCCCGCTGCAGGGCGCACGCGGTGTGGTAGGCAAGCAGCTGGAGGGCGACCGATATGGTCAGGACCTGCACCAGAAGGTGTGTGTTCGGTATAGGGATGAAGATGTCCACGATCTCGGCGAGTTCTTTATCGCCGTCCACCCCGAGTGCGATGACCGGCGCTTTCCTTGCCTTCATCTCCTTGATGTTTGAGGCCATCACGCTGTAGGTCGGCCCCGGGGTGCAGATGGCGACCACCGGCGTCTCCGCGGTGAGCAGGGCAAACGGCCCATGCTTGAGTTCTCCCGCCGCATACCCCTCGGCGTGGACGTAGCTGATCTCCTTCATCTTCAGGGCGCCCTCCATCGAGACCGGGTAGAACGGCCCCCTCCCGACGAAAAAGACGTGCTCCGCCTTCGAACAGAGGGCCACCGCTTCCCTGATCTCGCGGATGAGGACTTCGCCGATAGCGAGGTGCGCGTGCGACAGGACGTCGTCGAACGCCCCGTCGCAACGCGCGTTGACGATCTGCATCAGCGCCGCAAGCTGCGCCGTGTAGGACTTGGTTGCGGCGACGCCGATCTCGGGGCCGGCCCGCATCAGGAGAGTCTTATCCGCAACCCGGGTGACCGTGCTCCCCTGCACATTGGTGATCGCAAGCGTTGGACAGTTGCGGGCTTTCGCCATCTTGAGGGCGGCGATCGTATCCGCAGTCTCCCCCGACTGCGAGACCGCGATCACGAGGCCGTGAAGGGGCGGGGTGAAGTACTTGAACTCGGACCCCATCTCGACCCGCACGGGGAGATTACAGAGCGGTTCAGCCAGGTATTTGAAGACAAGGGCGGTGTGGTAGGACGTCCCGCACGCGACCAGCGTGATCTCGTCGGCCTCCATGACCATCTGCCGCACGTGGTCGTCGATGCCCGCCCGGATGGTCTCGTAGAAGGACTGGGGCTGTTCGAAGATCTCTTTCAACATGTAGTGGGCAAACCCGCCCTTCCGGGTATCCTCGACGCACCAGCTGATCAGCTCGACCGGGCGCTCCACCTCCCGGCCGTCGTGGTAGATGGTGTAGCGGTCGGGGGTGAGATCGGCGACGTCGCCGTCCTCGAGGTAGATCACGCGCTCGGTATACTCGAGGAGCGGCGTCATATCCGAGGCGGCGAAGACCTCAGCGTCGCCGACACCGAGGACGAGCGGGCTCGCGTTCCTTGCGGCGACGATTCTCTGGGTGTCCGCTGCAATCGCGAGGACGGCATACGAGCCCTCGAGCAGGGGGAGGACCGCGCTGACCGCCGCGAGGAGATCGCCGTCATACCGCTCCTCGACGAGATGGGCGATCACCTCAGTATCGGTCTCGGACCGGAAGGTGTGACCGCGTTCCTGCAGCTGCCGCTTCAGTTCGCTGTAGTTCTCGATCACCCCGTTATGCACCAGGGCGATCCTCCCCGTGCAGTCGGTGTGCGGGTGGGCGTTGATGTCACTCGGTTCCCCGTGGGTGGCCCATCGGGTATGCCCGATCCCGGTGTACCCGGCGAGATAGGCCGCCCCCGCCTCCCCGTCAGAGATCCGGCCCACCTTCTTGTAGACCTCGATCGCGCTCCCGACCGTTGCGATGCCAAACGAGTCGTAGCCCCGGTACTCAAGCCGCTTCAACCCCTGGATCAGGACCGGTGTTGCGTCCCGTCTTCCGATGTAGCCGACAATCCCGCACATCTACATCACCCGGGTGCCGTCTTCGATGAGGCCGACCACTGTCTTTCCCCGTTCAATGGTAACATTGTTACCGGCAATACAGTTCTTAAATGTTGTGAAGGGTGCCGCGCGGACCCCATCGCCGAGGACTGCGCCGAATTCCTCCTTCTGGACCCGCTCTCCGACCTCAATGAAGCTTGCTGACGGATAGGTGGTGGTGTGGTCGGCGAGGATGCATCCCTGGCCGAAGACCGCCGAGACGATCCTCGAATGGGACCCGATTCTCGCGTCGCTCATGATGAGCGAGTCGGCGACGTAGGTGAACGGCTCAACCTCCACCCGGTCGCCGATGCTCACGTCCGGCATGATCACGCAGTTCGGGCCGATGTTGCAGTTGTCTCCGATGGTGACGGGGCCGTAGATCACGGTGTTCGGGCCGACGGTTGTTCCGGTGCCGATACGCACCGTGCCCCGGCGGACGACGGATGCATCGACCGTCCCGCCGATCTCGGGCGCGATCCCTTTGAGCATGCGGCTGTTGAGTTTCAGGAGGTCCCAGGGGTAGATGGCATCCTGCCAATCGGCCGCCGGGATTGCGCGTATCCGGCGGCCCGACGCGATCATCGCGGCGAGGGCGTCGGGGATCTCGTTTGTCCGGAGGTAGGAGAAGACGTCGGGCGCAAAAGAGTAGATCCCGGTCGATACCGTGAACGTCGGGGCATCCTCGGGTTTCTCGATGATCTCGCGGGCGAGGCCATTTCGGATCACCACGACCCCGAAGTTCGATGGACTCGGGTGCTCGGCCACGAGTATGGCGTTTCGCTCCTTCTTGATCCGGGCGATCGATTCCGCGTTGATGTAGTTGTCGCCGGGGAGAACGAGAAAGTCGCCCGTGATCTCCGATTCGGCCGCCCGGAGGGCGTCCGCGGTCCCGAGCTGCCGTTCCTGCACGACGACCTGGATCGGGGCGTCGAGCTTGTTGAGGTGCCGGATGACGTCCTCTTTGCGGTACCCGACCACCACGACGATGTCGCGGATCCCGTTCTCCAGCAGTGCGTCGATGACATACTCGATGATCGGCCGGTTTGCGACCGGGAGCATGGCTTTGGGCTTGCTCCGCGTGAGCGGCCGGAGGCGGCTCCCCTCTCCTGCTGCTAGGATGACTGCCTGCATCATATCACCTGATGACCGACCCTTCCTCGATGCACCCCTCCACGAGGGAGTGGGGGGCTACTCGCGTGTTGCTGCCGATGAGGCTCCCGACGTTGACCGAGCAGTTGATCCCGAAGAGGACGTTGTCGCCGATGATGGCGCCGAACTTCCTCCGGCCGGTCGTCTTCCCGCAGACCTTCACCGCCGCGTTGTCGTGCCTGAGGTTCGCGACCTTGGTGCCGGCGCCGAAGTTGCACCCGCTCCCGACGATGCTGTCACCCACGTAGTTGAAGTGCGGGATGTTCGTGGACGCCATGATGATGGAGTTCTTGATCTCGGTCGCGTGCCCGATGTGGCAGTTATCGCCGATGGCGGTCGAACCCCGGATGTAGGCATGAGGGCCGACGACGCAGTTCTCGCCGATGACACAGTGCCCCTCGATGTAGGTTCCGGCCCGGATCACGGTCCCTTTGCCGATGCTGACCGTGTCGGGGACGGTGCACCCTTCCTCGACCGTGCCGCCCTGTTCGTGGTGCAACGAGGAGAGGAGCGCCTCGTTTGCGTCGAGGAGGTCCCACGGCTGCCCGACGTCGAGCCAGTATTCCAGCGGGTGCGCGGCGAGCGTCCCCTCCCTGATGTAGGACTCCAGGGCGTCGGTCAGCTCGAACTCGCCCCGGCCTGATATCCTGACCCCGGCGAGGAGGTCGAAGATATCGGGGTCGAAGAGGTAGGCGCCCGCGTTGATCAGGTTGCTCTTCGGGTGCTCCGACTTCTCCTCAAGACCGGTGATGCGGTGCCCCTCCACGGTCACCACGCCGTAGTCCTGCGGGTGATCCGTCTCGTGGATCCCCATGCAGGGAGCGCTCATCCGGCAGAGTTTCTCGATATCGCTCCTCTTGAGGACCATATCGCCGTTGAGGAGGAGGAACCGGCCGTTGACCATCCCCGTCGTCGCCCGGAGGGCGTCTGCGGTCCCGAGCTGGTGCCGCTGGGTGACGTACGCGATCTTCACGCCGAGAGCGCTGCCGTCCCCGAAATGATTCCGGATCTCACGTTCGAAGTACCCGACGACGAAGACGAAGTCGGTGATCCCTGCGTCCCTGGCCGCGACGACCAGATGTTCCATCATCGGGCGGTTGGCGATGGGAAGCATCACCTTCGGGCGCCGGGCGGTCAGGGGGCGCATCCGTTTCCCCTCTCCTGCTGCCAGAACGACACACTGCATACTATTCACTCCTCCTCTCTCCTGAAACACGTTTCGCTCTCTCGAGGGCGGTATGCCCCGCATCAAGCATCTCTTTTGCTTTTTTTGGCGTCTTTCCTTCGGCTGTGATCCGGACCTTCGGTTCGGTGCCGCTTGCCCGGATCAGGTACCAGCCGTCGTCGTCGTCAAAGCGGACCCCGTGCGTCGGCTCGTCGGCCCCGATCGCCGCCATGATCTCCCGGGGCGAGGCGACGCGGTAGGACTCCCGGAGGAGGGTATACCGGGGCATCCGGTCGAGTTCTTCGGCGATCGACCACTCCGACGCGATCTCGCAGAGCAGGGCCGCGGCGTAGATCCCGTCCGGGCAGTAAGAGTGCCCGGGGAAGATCCAGCTCCCCGACGCCTCTCCGCCGAAATCTCCCCAGGAGAGGAGCTCTTCGGAGACAAAGGTGTCGCCGACCGGGGTGCGGCGGACCTCGGCGACCTCCTCGATCGCCATCGAGGCATCGACGGTGGTAACCACGCGCTTCCGGTCGAGGTATTTCGCAAAGAGCATAAGAAGGTGGTCTCCGTCGATGTAGCGGCCCCGTTCGTCGAACGCCATCATCCGGTCGGCGTCGCCGTCATGGATCACCGCGCACCCGGCCTCCCGCTTCCGGACGATCTCGCCGACGTAGGGGAGGTTTGCCTCGAGCGGTTCCGATGGACGGGCGAACCGGCCAGAGACGTTGCAGTTCAGCCCGATGACGGTCGCCCCCGCATCGCTGAGGAGATCAGGGGTGATGACGCTCCCCGCACCGTTGCCGCAGTCCAGCACGACCGTGACCGGCCGGGAGAGGCTGACTTCGCCGAGGATCGCGTCCCGGTGCATGGCAAGCGCATCGACGGGAGAGACGTGCCCCTGCTTATCCCACCCCTCCCAGTGCGATCCTTCGAGCGTCTCCTCGATCGCCGCCTGCTGCCGGCGGGTGAACGACGACCCGTCGGGGTTGAGCAGTTTGACCCCGTTGTAGGGCTCGGGGTTGTGTGAGGCGGTGATCATACACCCTGCATCCGCGTCGCGCGTCGCGTAAGCGACCGTCGGTGTGGGCGCGATGCCACAGGTGAAGACGGTTGCACCGGCCGAGAGCATACCGGCGATGACGCAATGCTCCAGCAGTTCGCTTGTTGTGCGGGTATCCCTGCCCACGACGATGCCCGGTGTGCCGTCTGCAGCGGCGGCTCCGATGCGGAGCGCGAGATCGATGAGGCCGGGGCCGAACTCCTGCCGGATACCGGAAGAGCCGAATAGCATACTCCTGTATAATCCTTTCTTTCCTAAAAAAAGGTATTCATCGCCCGTAGGGGCACCAGTGCTCGAGATTGATGAGGCCGCTGACCCCGGCGGTCGACGGTCCGAGAAAGATTATCCGTTTCTTCCCCCGGCAGTCGTCGATGCAGGTGACTCCGGCGTCCGTCGTCATGCCGTCGCCGGCGACCAGAAGGAGGTCGGCAGCTTCCGGCGAATCGACCACCTGGCCTTTGAAGGCCCGCTCGAGCACCGGCATCGGGCCGACAAGGTAGACGCGTTTCCCGGCGATCTCGCGGGAGAGATCTGCAAGGCAGGGGGCGTAGCAGTCGGGGGTGCAGGGGCGGAGTTTCCGCGAGAGACAGAGGAACGCCGAGACGGCGTTGATGATCACGCTCGCCGCCCCGCGCTGCTTCTGGTCCGTGAGCGGCGCGCCGAACATGAAGGAGATCCGGGTCCTGGCCCGGACCGGCTCGCTCGTGACGAACTGCCCGATCTGTCCGCCGAAGTGCCCCTCCATGCAGACTCCCCTCGGGTACTGGCAGACGTCCGCGTCGTAGTTCACGCTGAGATCGACGATACCGTCCTCGCACCCGCTGTCCGCGAGGACATGCTCAAGTCTCCTGATCGCATCGTGGAGAAAACTCATGCTACTCCTCTCTATCTTTGTTGCAAAGGATCGCCCGCACCGGCGACCCGTCGGCGCCGGCAAGGCGCATCGGGAGCGCCACCATATGGTAGTCTCCTTCCGGCACGGCTGCAAGGTCGAGCAGTTCGAGAACGACCGTCCCGCCCCCGAGCAGCCGGCGGTGGACCGAACCGTCGCCGCTGAACGCCTCGATCGATGGTGCGTCGGTCCCAAGACAGGTGATCCCGGCTTCAACGATGAGGTCTGCCGCTTCAAGGGAGAGCGCCGGGTACCCGGGGTCGAACTGCTCCCGCCTCGAGAACCATGTCTTCAGGAGAAGCGTCCGGACACCTCGGAGGCGGCCGGCGAGGCTGCCGGGCCCGATGACCGTCTCCACATCGCTGCAGTCGAGCACCCGCGCCGATCCTGCCAGGACATCGAGCGGGATCTGGTCAACCGTCCGGCCCCCCTCCAGATAGTGCGACGGCGCGTCGATGTGCGTCCCGGAATGCGTCCCGATGGTCATCTCCGTCACGCGATACTGCCCGTTGTCGATCTCGCGGAACCTGGGCCGGATATCCCCCGGGTAGAGGATTGCGTCCGCCGAGAGGTCGCGGGTGATGTCGTAGATCATCACAGGAACCCTTCCCCCCGCCACCCGAACTGCCCGATCAGCGGCACGAAGCAGACGCCGCCGAGCGGGATCGTCTCCACCCCGTCTCTCCTTCTCACGAGTTTAACGAGGTCCTGGCAGTCTCGCGGGCCGATGGGAGCGATCAACCGTCCCCCTTCGGCGAGCTGGTCGATCAGGGGTTCCGGGACGGCCGGTGATGCCGCCGTGACGATGATTGCGTTGTAGGGCGCTTCCGGGGGATAGCCCTTCGTGCCGTCGCCGACGACCACCCTGACACCGGTGACCCCCGCCCGGGCGAGGTTCTCGCGTGCCCTCTCAGCGACGCCCCTCAGGCGTTCGATCGAGATGACCGTCCCGGCGAGCTCGGCGAGGAGTGCCGCCTGGTAGCCGCTGCCGGTCCCGACCTCGAGCACCCGGTCCTGCGGCGCGAGATCGAGCTGCTCGGTCATGACGGCGACGATGTAGGGCTGGGAGATGGTCTGCCCCTCCCCGATCGGGAGCGGCCGGTCCTCGTAGGCGGCACGCTCGCAGCCCTTCGGCACGAAGAGGTGGCGCGGGATCTTTCGCATCGCGGCGAGCACCCCTTCGTCCCTGACCCCTCGGGCCCGGATCTGGCACTCCACCATCTCCTCGCGCTCCCTCTGGTAGGGGTCGGTCTCCGTCATCTCCTCTTCACCGTCATCTCCTGTTCTTCGTCAGAACCCGGATTCTGCTTTATCGATCGCGGCGTCGATCTGCTTCTGCAGGACGGCAGGCAGACCGCTGATCTTGACATCCAGGAACCCGCGTATAATGGTTGCGGTAGCCTCCTCTTCGGAGAGCCCCCGGGCCATGAGGTACTCGATCTCGTGGCGGGCGATCTTGCCGACCGCGGCCTCGTGGGAGAGTTCGGTGCCGGTCAGCGTCCCTTCGATCTCGGGGATGGCGTGGATGATGCCGTCTTTCAGGATCAGCCCCTTGCACTCGATGTGGCCACGGGTGTTGTCCTTCTCGCCGAGGATGTGGCCCCGGGAGATGATGGTGCCGCCGGTGGTGATCGCCCGGGTGATGAGCTCGGCGCTCGTGTGTTCGGCGCCGAGGATGGCCCGGGAACCGAGGTCGAGGAGCGAGCCCGGGGTCGCGACGACGATGCTCGAGAACCGGGCCACGGCGTTCTTCCCGACCAGGCGCGCCGTCGGATACATATTGATCTGGTGAACCGGCTGCATGCAGACGTAGTTTGAGAGGAAGATGCCGTCTTCCTCGACGATGGTGGCGCTCCGCGGGAAGACGCTGATCCCCGGGTTCCAGTTATGGATCATCGTGGACGTGACCCTGGCGCCTTTGCCGACATAGATCTCGGTCACGCCGATGTGTGCTCCGTGCTCTTTCTGCCAAGAGCTTGCGCACCCGGAGATGATGTGGATCTCTGAGCCCTCTCTTGCGATGAAGATGTTGTGGACGTGCTGCACCGGCTCCTCGCGGAGGAAGAGGCAGGCCTGGAGGGGCATCGCGACCTTCACGCCCTCATGAGCGATGACGACGAGACCCTGCGGGCTCTCCTGCCTTGCCAGGTACTGCGTATACTTGTCCTTGTCCTTTGAGACGGCGTTCCAGTAGTAGTCCTTCATCCAGTCGTACTTCTCGAGGGCGACCTTGATGGGGAGCATCTCGATCCCCTCGGCCCCGCAGGTGGTCTGCACTACCTTCTGGTCGATCTGGAAGAAACTTCCGCACCGGTTCTGCATCCCGACCTCAAGGCCGGTCAGGGCGAGGCGTTCCCGGTCTTCTGTCGAGAGGTGCTCCATGTCGGTTATATCTGTTTGCAACGCAGACACTCTCCGTATCCTTTCTCTTTGACTACGCGCAGGATCTCGCGGGGGTTTCCGTGACACCGTATCTGGCCGCCGATCATCACGTGGCCCTGGTCGGCCTCGAGATAATCGAGGATGTAGCCGGTGTGGGTGATGATCAGGCCACTCCGGCGCCGGTTGACGATATGGACGTCTTTCTCGAGCAGACCTGCGATCTCCTTGCCCATCAGGTTCATGTTCTCGAGGTCGACGCCGCTCTCCGGCTCATCCAGCATGATGAAATCGGGCTGCTGGACCTTCAGTTGCAGGACTTCGCTCCGTTTTATCTCGCCGCCGGAGAACCCGACGTTGATGTCCCGGGCAAGGAAATGCTCCATGTTGACCGACTGCGCGAGCGCCTCTATTGCGTCTTCCCCCATATGGGATGTGGCGGCAAGCAGTTTCCCGAGTTTCAGCCCGGATATTGCAGGCGGGTGCTGAAACATCATGCCGATCCCGAGGTGGGCCCGCTCGTGGATCGGCATGTTGGTGATATCCGTTCCCTTGAATATGATAGACCCGGCCGTGATCGTGTAGCCGCCGAACCCCATGACGGCTTTGAGCAGCGTGCTCTTCCCCGAGCCGTTCGGGCCCATCAGGACATGGGTCTCGCCCTGCCCGATGTGGAGGTTGATATCGTGGAGCACTTCGGTGCTATCCACGCTCACGTGCAAATCACTGATATCCAGCATACGGCACTCCGTTCCATGTATTTGTCAGGGAATACATTAACACTTGCCAACGGAACAATTGCCGTTTCGGCCGCTATGGGGGCAAATCCGGGAGATAAATGGTATTTTCGATAAACGTCCTCCGATGCCCCGGATTAATGCGGAATGGAGCCCAAAAATCCGGTTGTCATCCCCGACTTTCACTTTCACCCCGCACGGCCCATGGTTAAATAGCGACCTCACTCCTGTTCTTTGTATGGAAGGAACTGCGTTCACCACGTTTGCCTGCCTCGCCGAGCGGGCCGCCCGGTATCAGACCATTATCCGGCGGAGCCAGATGCGTAAAGCAGCGTATACCTGCATCGCTGCTCCGGCGAACCGCACTCCCCTTGAGGCAGAGGGCCACGCTTAAGTCATCCCGCGATCCAACGGCACCCCGGAGGACCAGACCGGGATGCCGCGGGAAGGCATACCGAACCGGGACGAGAAAAAGCGTATCCGGCGGGAGTGTTGCCGTGTTCTCAAACCGGGACGACGACGCTTGTTGCCCGCCGTTCCGGCCGCCGCTTCATCGGCATCGAGATCTCCCCGGGGTACTTGCGAGACCGCTCTCTCCCGGTTCCGGGGAGAGGGGGCGGAGGCCCACTACATTGTCTGGAGGTAGCCTTCGTGCATCACTCCGCGAGATACGCCCGGGCGCGGAGGTACGACCCGGGCCGGTCGTGGGCGTGGGTGACGAGGTGGTTATGGACGTCTACGGCAGCCCTCGACTCCGCGAGCAGGGCGTTGTAGGACTGCACCGCGTCGTTGTACTCCCGGGTTTTCTGGTTGTATTCCGGGACGAGGCGGTTGTACTCCCGGATCTCCCCCGACCGGGCGAGGGCTTTCAACCGCGCACCGAAGGTTTCGAGGGACTCCCGCTCCGCCTCAAGTTCCTGTGCGCGCGCCGCAAGTTCGGGCGCAAGCGCCCGAACCCGGGCGAGGGATGAGGAGAGGGCGCGTTCGATCGTCCGGACCTGGTCGCACCCCCCATAGAGGCGCGGCCCGTCGCCGACCGGGATCACGAGCGGATCGGAGGAGAGGACCGTCCCGTTCGAGAGGGCCGCAGGCGGGATGCCCACGTAGCTCGTGTTTGTGGTCTCGATGTAGGCGTAGGTGGTGTTCCGGTAGTGGCACCCGGCGCTCCGCACGCCAACCGCCATGTGCGCCTCGTCCCCGAAGTAGAAGAGCGCGACCCCGTAGCCTTCCCGTGCGAGGAGCCCGGCGAGGAGGAGGCTTTTGTCGTCGCAGTCGCCTTCCCCGTCAACGTAGGTCTCGATGGGAAACTTCGGTTCGGTGATCGAGGCGTCGGTCCTGTAGGGGATGGACTGCACGAACGTGGCGATCAGTTCGAGGTACCGGTCGTCGTCGAGGTCTTGTTGGTCCCGGATCCCGCGGAGGGCTGCGAGCAGGTCCGCGTAGAAGGGCTCGAGGTGGGGTTCGCTCTCGAACGCCCGGTAGTAGATGGGGATCCACTCCTCTTCTGGGAGGTTTCTGTAGAGGTGGAGCCGCCGGTCCGCCTCTTTCGCCCCGGCATAGACCGCTGGATCGGGATCGATCCGGATAGTCTCCTCCCCATCCTCGAAGGGGAAGGTGTAGACCGGGAGGTCGTCGAGGCTCGCCCCCTCAACCGGGACGATCGCCGGCGGGGCAGCCGGCGGGCCCGGGAGGATGCCCGCACACCCGGCCCCGAGGGCCGCGGCGACGAGGACCAGGAGCAGGACCGGGAAGGTTCGTCTCCCCATCATGGTATCAGAGGTGATCGGGGAGGTCGGCGAGCGAGTCGATGACGAGGTCGGGTGTGATGCCCGACTGGCGAACCGCCTCTTCCCGGTACTTGCCGGTCCTGACCAGGATGCCCTTCATCCCGCAGGCCCGGGCGCCGCCGATATCGGTGACGATGTCGTCGCCGACCATCGCCGCCTCGCCCGGGGTTACCCCGGTCTCCCGAAGCGCACGGGTGAAGAACGCCGGGGAGGGTTTCCCGATCACCTCCGCCACTTTTCCGGTGGCGAACTCGAGCGCAGCCACGAAGGGGCCGGCTGAGAGCATCAACCCATCCGGCCCCATCCAGTAACGGTCTTTCTCAAGCGCGACAAGGTCTGCGCCGGAGAGGAGGAGGTAGGTGAGACCGTCGGCCGCGTCGGCGACCACGACCGCATCGGCATCCCGCTCCACTGCAAGGAGGCCGGCCTCCTCAAGGTCGGTCCGGGCATCGGGGGTGGTGAGGAGGAAGCACCGGGTCCGGCCGTCTTCCCGCAGGTGTGCCGCGGCCGCGACCGGGGCGGTGACGATCCACGTCTCCGGGATGGCGTAGCCGAAACCCGCGAGAAGGCGGGCAACCGACCGGCGGGAGCGGCGGGTGGTGTTGGAGACGAACCGGTAGGGTATCCCCCGCCGGTCAAGTTCCCGGAGCGCCCGGTCCGCCCCAACGACCGGGCGATCGCCGACGTAGAGGACACCGTCGATATCGATCAGGACTGCTCCGATCATCATATCTCCGTGTTGGCCGCGGGGGTATTTATGCGCGCGCCGCCCCGGGCGAACGTTCATGTGGGTTGCAGGTACAGCCACCTCTGACGTGGAAACCATCACGAGAAGGAGGGAGAGCATATGGATGGATTCGAACGAATTCCGGTGGATGTGAGATGGAAGCTGGCCGCCCGGGAGGTCTCCGCGCTGCCGCTTGCCTACCGGAGAGCCATCAGGGACGGCGCCGACGACCAGCTCTACAACGAGGTCGAGCGGGCGGTGTGGCGGGAGCAGGGCAGGGAAGCGGGCGTCATCGCCCGTGCTTTCGGGATGCCGATCCGGGATGCACGGGAGGTTGCGGAGGCGTTTGCGGCGGCAACCCGGGTCTTCTTCGGGCCCGAGTACCGGTACGAGATCCGGGACTCCGGGCCGGACGAGGCGGTGCTGACCGTCCGGGAGTGCGCGATGGTGGCGAGGGCGAACGAACGGGGGGAGGACCCGCTCACCGCCTGCAACGCCTGTCACGCCTACGCGAACGCCGCCGTCCCGGCCCTGAACCAGGATTACGCGCTGAAGTACCAGAGCAGCATCTGTGCCGGCGACCGCACGTGCTCGATCACGGTGAGGCCGGTACGCCGGGAGTGATGCGGTCCCTCGCTCACGTTCACCCTGCGGTGGATACCTTTGAATGCCGCGAGGGTCTAACCCTCTGCCGGGGCAGGATGGAGTATCCGTTCGATCAGGCAGGGAGAGGATGGCGGGCCCGGTCAGCCCGGGCCGGGGAGCGCGACCCCTCTTTTAGGAGCATCTCATCCGGCTGCGATAGGGTCCGGCACCTCCGGGACGATCTTGTCACCGGCTACCGGGGCCGGACCGTCGAGGACGTCTTCTGCGGCCGGGAAGCTGCGTGCCCCTCCGGGCGGTGCTACGTCCTCGAGTCCCGGAGCCCCGTGATGGGTCTCGATGACCGCGACCCGAACCGGGCGGCGGCGGCCATCCTTGCGGACCTCACCCTGGTCCCCGGCATCGGCGAGGCGACCGGTCGGAGGTTGCAGCGGCAGGGCTACCGGACAGTCGCCGATCTCATGCGGCACCCCCTCTACCGCCGGGATGCCGCGCGGCTCCTCGACTCGGTGGCGGGGAGGGATACCCGCGGCCTCGTGGAGTGGATCGGGCGGCGGCACCGGCGCTCCGATCCGCTCCTCCTTGAGGCCAGCCGGTTCCATGCTCCGGAAACGCTCGTCTTCCTCGATATCGAGACGCTGGGGCTCTCCGCCCGGCCGATCGTCCTCATCGGGCTCGCGCGGGTGGAGGGTGGGGAGATCGCCGTCCGCCAGTACCTGCTCCGGTCCCTCGATGAAGAGGAGGCGGCGCTCACCGCCGCCCTTCCCGACCTGGAAGCGGAGGGTGCGGCCCTCGTCACCTTCAACGGCCGGGCGTTCGACCTCCCTTTCATCCGGGAGCGGCTCGCCTGCTACGGTATCCGGGCAGACCTTGCGGCGCCTCACTTCGACGCCCTCCTCTTCGCCCGGCGGCGCTGGAAGGGCCCGGTTCCCGCCTGCCGGCTCAGCACGCTCGAGACGGAGGTCCTCGGGGTCGAGCGCGAGGACGATCTCCCGGGCCTCCCGGTGGTGGAGCACAACCGGCAGGATCTCATCTCGCTTGTCCGGCTCTTTGCGCTTCTGCGGGGGGATGGCGGCAGGTGACCTCGCCGGTCGGCCTGCAGCCATACTCATCCCCGGCGACCGTGCCGGGTGGTCCTCGTTCGCGGGGCCTGCTCCCGGAACTCAGGCCGAAACCATCAAATTCTTATCTGCTGTTACCCGGTACCGGGATATCGCCATGAGTATCATTCTCGTTCCCATCGGAAAGGTCGATCCGGTAGAGATGCAAGCGCTCCAGGCCTCCCTGGCGACGGCGTTCTCCGGGGATGTGGTGCCCAAAAAGAAGATCCCGCTTCCTGCAACCGCGCGGAACACCGCCCGCGACCAGTACGACGCGGAGGTGGTGCTCGAGTATCTCTCGCTCTCCGGGGAGATCGGCGGCTGTGACCGGGTGCTGGGAGTCACCGACGTCGACCTCTACCTCCCGGGCATGAACTTCGTCTTCGGCCTCGCGGGCCGGAGGAACGCCGTGATCTCTCTTTACCGCCTCCGGCAGTCGTTCTACGGCCTGCCGGAAGATGTCGGCGTCTTCCGGCGCCGGGCCACCGTGGAGGCGGTGCATGAACTGGGGCACACCTTCGGCCTTGCCCACTGCGATGACCCCCGGTGCGTCATGCGCTTCTCAAACACCATCTCCGAGACCGACGTAAAAGGGCCGGCGTTCTGCCCGGTCTGCCGTCCAAGGGTCCGCGCCGGGGAGGCCACGGGACGGTGACCGGGAACCTGCTCATCACCGGGCAGCCCGGTTCCGGGAAGACCACGCTCATACGCCGTCTCGCGGAGCGTTTTGCCGGTTGCTCGCCGGTCGGGTTCTACACCGCCGAGGTCAGGGAGGGGGGAGTGCGGGTGGGGTTTGACCTCGTGAGCCTTGCCGGGGACCGGCGGTCCTTCGCCCGCACTGGATATCCTGGTCACTGCCGTGTGGGCCGGTACGGGGTCGATATCGAGGGGTTTGAGGAGTTCCTCTCATCGGTTCCCTTCACTGCGCCAGGTGTCCGTCTCGTGATCGTCGACGAGATCGGGAAGATGGAGTGCTGCTCAGGGGTTTTTCACAGGGTTATACGGGAGGTGCTCGATGCCGCCGCTCCCTGTGTGGCGACGATCGCACAGCGGGGCGCCCCGGGGTTCGACCGGATCAGGACCCGGGCGGACGTCCGGGTCGTGAAGGTGACCCGGTCGAACCGTGACAGTCTCCTCCCTGAGGTTGAGAGGGAGGTGCGGCGCCTGGTGGGGGAAGCGGGGTAGGGTGGAAATGATCGGCGCAAATCCGGCGAGAAACCGAAGTAACCTTCCGGGACACTGCGCCCATCCCGAATATTCGGGAGATGGGGGGATTGTATATTTACCGCGTGATTAAAATGTATTTTTTACAAATGTGCTTATATTTAGGTTTTAAAGCGAATTTGAGGCAAAATTGTAAGAATATAAAAACGCAATGTTTTTAGCCTGCCGTTCCAACCTTAACGATTGCCCCCAATATATTTTTCCGACTCCTTCTCCTGAACCACTGCATTAAGCGTTCTATACACCCTTCCGCGAACTTCCGCATGAGCTCCGATCCCGGTCTCCACCGCGGGTTGACTTACGCGGATGTTTGCGAAGGTGGCGAAGGGGCGACACAGGGCTGAAGAATCCTCAGGCAGATGGAGCACTCTGCTCTGCCGCACCGTCATGGGCTGGATGCCTGCTGCCGCGCCTTCTCCCGCTCCCGCATTTCATGTGCCGGCCGCGTCACCGGTCCGCATCGCCTCCCCAACCCTGGTGGCGACGGCGCCACGGGTGGGGTTCTGCTCCCCGCTCCGCCATCCACCGGCTCCGGCGTGGTCACGCCAGGTTCTCGTCCTCGAAGGTGAAGACCTCTTCGATGGGAGTGCCGAGCACCCGGGCCACCTTGTAGGCGAGCTTTAAGGAGGGGTTGTACTTTCCCTGCTCGAGGAAGACGATCGTCTCCCGCCGGACGCCGACTTCTCGCGCCAGTTCCTCCTGGGTGAGCCCTGCCTTCGCCCGGAGTTCCCGGATCCGGGTCTTCACCCGACGTCCCCCTTCTGGAGCAGGTGCCATTCGGCCGCGCTCGCCGGTCTCACGCCACATCCCCCTGCCGGAAGAAGTACCACTGGAAGATGCGGGCAGAGAGCCCCATCAGCAGGATGGTAGAGAGAAGCACGGTTTCGACCGTGAGGGGGAAGACGCCGAGGTAGTCCACCCAGAAGAGGATCGCGAGGAAGACGAGGGTGAGGAGCCACGAGTAGGAGATGCCGTATGCCCCGATCTTCTGCGTCCGCTCATCGCTCTCCGGTTCGTCCTGGAACCTCCAATGCTGCATGACAACAACCGCGATGGTCACAAGACCGATCGTCACCAGAATTGAGGAGAGTGCCTCGATTCCGTCTATGAGGAACGGAAGGAGGATCCCTGCCGCCGCGAGAACCGCTCCCGCTGCAATCTTTATTGCGTATCGCGCCTTCATCGACCCACCTGTTAGATATATCTAACGTTGTGTTAGAAGTATATAACATTTTGTGCCGGTAGGGCGGAGCGCGCCCGTCCGGGCGAACAGGGTCGTGAAGGTGCCGTATACTCCAAGATGGGGGGGGCTTGCCAGGGTCCTCCCGAGAACGCGTGAGCTCTATCAGGCGGCGGCCTTGTCACAAATGCGAGTATCTATGTGGTTGGATGGCAAACCCACTGTTAGCATTGGTTATGATAGAAACGAACGACCCGGGGTGGAGAAAATATCGGATATAATACCCTCTCCTTCCGGAGTTAATATCTACATCGACGAGTCCGGGGATCTTGGGTTTACAGGGGAGAGTTCACCCTACTTTGTCATCGGAGCCATCATCGTAAGAGGGCCAGAAAGGGTCCAACGAATAAAGACCTGCATGAGCAGGGTCAAGAAGAAACTTCCAAAAAAGTATAAAAACATCCCTGAACTGAAGTACCACAACACCGACGACACATATCGTAGACGCGTTCTGGAGTGCATCTCCAAAACAAACGTCGATATCGCGTATCTACTGCTGAGAAAAGGGCAGGTTTATCATTACCTCAGAGATCGGCACCAGATATTGTACAACTATCTCACCGGGTCTCTCGTCTCGACAATAATAACAAATTACGGATTCTCATCAGATGTTAATGTGATTATAGACAAGTCGCTGGACGGCGTAGTCAGAGAAGAGTTTGACAGATATCTTGTTTTCCGTTCGCTTGAGAACGGCCCGTCCCGCCAATCAGCAATGTGCCGACTGGAGATTAAGCATGCCGACTCAAAACAGAACCTCTGCGTTCAGGCGGCTGACTTCATTGCCGGAACCCTGCATCGCCATTTCAGGGACTACCTGCCCAATGAGGATCACTACTCTGTGATTGAAAAAAACATCACGATCGGGCTGGATTTCTTCAATAGGCGCCAGAAATAGATTTGTGATCCCTTCCCTACTTTGTCCCACCCGCCTCAAGGCGGCCTCATCCTTTTCAGGAAGGATTTACTCACAGCATATGGGTGTATGTCGTGGGATATATAGGTTACGATACCCCGTGTGCGGTGCACCCGGCCTCAAGGGTCGCCTGCCCGGAGCCCCTTCGGCAGGCTCCCGCTGAGCAGATCTCTTTTGAGTGATCGAAGGGTTAGATGCCGATCTCAACATTGGTGCCGAGGTCCTCCCGAGAACGCGTGAGCGCTGCCGGCCGGCGGCCCGGTTTGAGGGGTTCGAGGCAGTCTCGCAGGCCATAATCATCGTTCACTCTCCCACCCCGGCCCACCAGAACCCGGTGTTCCTCCCCCAACCACCACCGCAGATACCCTGACAGGATCGCCCCGAAGGGCTATGCGCGGGATCTCCGGCGCCCGCATACCAGGGGCAGACCAGGAACGAGGCCTGCCTGCCGAAACTACGATATCCATATTTTTTCGAGATTTCGCCAAAACCTTAATTTTGGTTGAGATTCTTTGGGTGGTGATCAGCCTCGGATTGTGAACAGGGTCAAACCATGAACAGGTTACTGATAGTCTCAAACAGGCTGCCGATCAGCGTCACCCGGAAGAACGGCGACTTCCGCCTGCAGCGGAGTGTCGGCGGTCTTGCCACTGGAGTCGGCTCTTTTTACAAGTCTTACGAGAGCCTCTGGATCGGTTGGCCTGGCATGAACGTTCAGAGGAAGCAGGATGAGGAGAAAGATCGGATCGTCGATACGCTCAAGAGAGAGCGGTGTCACCCGGTCTTCCTCTCTCCGTACGACATCAAGCACTACTATGACGGGTTCTGCAACAACACCCTCTGGCCGCTCTTCCACTACTTCAATCTCTTCGCAGACTACGACCCGAAGACGTGGACCGTCTACCAGAGAGTGAACGAGAAGTTCTGCGACGCCGTGATGGAAGTCGCGCGGCCCGATGACGTCATCTGGGTCCACGACTACCACCTGATGCTCCTGCCGCAGATGCTCCGGGAGCGCCTGCCCGATGCAGAGATCGGCTACTTCCACCACATCCCCTTCCCGTCGTTTGAGGTGTTCCGGGGCCTGCCCTGGAGGCGGGAGATCCTCGCCGGCCTGCTCGGGGCGGACCTCATCGGGTTTCACACCTACGGCTACGTCCGCCACTTCCTCTCCAGCGTCCGGCGGATCCTCGGGCACGAACACTCCTTCGGGGAGGTCAGGACCGGCACCCGGGTGGTGCGAACCGATCTCTTCCCGATGGGCATCGATTACCACCGGTTCGCCGACTCCGCGGGCAGCACCCCGGTCCAGAAGGAGATCGCAGGGATCCGGCATAAGTACGGGAGGCGCAAGATCATCCTCTCGTTCGACCGCCTTGACTACACGAAGGGGATCCCGCTCCGGCTCGAGGCCTTCGACACACTCCTTGAAAAGAAACCGGAGTACCAGGGGAAGGTCTCTCTCGTCCTCGTCGCCGTCCCGTCCCGGGCCAGCGTCGGCCGCTACCAGGCGCTGAAGAAACGGATCGACGAACTCGTCGGCCGGATCAACGGGAAGTATGGAACGACCGACTGGGTCCCGGTCCGCTACTTCTACAACTTCCTCCCGTTCGAGACGCTGGTGGCGTTCTACAGTGCCGCTGACGTCGCTCTGGTGACGCCGCTCCGGGACGGGATGAACCTGATGGCCAAAGAGTACGTCGCCACCCGGACCGACGGCACCGGGGTGCTCATCCTCTCCGAGATGGCGGGGGCGGCCGAAGAACTCGGCGAAGCGATCATCGTCAACCCAAACGACCAGGACGCGGTGATCGAGGCGATCGAGGCGGCGCTTGCTATGCCGGAGAAGGAACAGGTCGAGCGGAACCGGACCATGCAGAGGCGGCTGATGCGCTACGACATCGAGCGCTGGGTCGGCGATTTCCTCACCCGCCTCGGCGACGCCCGGGCGATCCGGGTCGAACGCTCCGAACAGATCGTCACCCCGGCCATCAGGGACCGGCTGGTCGCGGACTACACCGCCGCCGCTGATCGGCTCCTCCTCCTCGACTACGACGGCACCCTGGTGCCCTTCGCCGCAAAACCGCAGAAGGCGGTGCCCGGCGACGCCACGAGAGAGGTGCTCGAGGCCCTCTCCCGTGTGCCGGGAAACGAGGTGGTGGTGATCAGCGGCAGGGACCGGTACACGCTGGACGCCTGGTTCCGGGGGATGGAGATCGGGCTCATCGCTGAACACGGCGTCTGGACAAAAGAGCGTTCCGGGGAGTGGCGGATGCACGAAGGGCTCTCCAGCGACTGGAAGGGGGAGATCTACCCGCTCCTCGAACTCTACACGGATCGCACGCCCGGCGCGTTCATCGAGGAGAAGGATTACTCTCTCGTCTGGCACTACCGGAGGACCGAACCGATCCTCGGCGCACAGCGGGCAAAGGATCTCAAAGATGACCTCCTGCACCTGACGTCGAACCTCAACGTCGGCGTCATGGAGGGGAACAAGGTCATCGAGATCAAGAACACCGTCGTCGACAAGGGAAGAGCGGCGTTGAACTGGCTCTCCCGGCACGCCTGGGACTTCATCCTCGCCATCGGGGACGACAGGACCGACGAGGATCTCTTTGCGGTGGTGCCGCCCGACGCGTACTCGATCAAGGTCGGGCTCGCCCCGAGCAAGGCCCACTTCAACCTGGTCGCCCAGCGGGACGTTCTGCCCCTGCTCCGGAGGTGCATCGAGTCCGGCAGGGAGGGGGTGACCGGGAAAAAAGAGAAACCGGGGCGGGAAGAAGGTCTTATCGGGTCGATTGCTCCGGTATGACGGATCTCACCGTCAGGAAGACCGGGCCCCGGAGGTCCACCTTCTTGTTGTGGTCGGTGATGTACCGCATCGCATACTCCTCGATGCGGAGGTTGATATCTGAGGGCAGTTTTGCCATCTTCACCTGGACGCGGGTCTCCTCTCCGCACCGCGCCGCCTCCTCGATCCGGGCGGCGGCGAGGCTTGCTACGGCATCAAGGTAGGTGATGCCGGTGGACACCCCGTCCCGCCGGACCTGTGCCCACTTCTCGATATCGGGGACCCCGAGCACCGAGCCGTTGTGGACGAAGATCTCGTTTGCGCACGCCGGTCCGCAGAGTTTCGTGTTGGACTCGGGCTCCTCGACGATCACCTCCACCTGCCTTCCCGCGATCTCGCCGGTCCATGCGGTGAATGCGCACGGGCCCGGGGCGGCGGCGTGCTCGGCGGCTGTATCACGGATCGCCTCCGCCATCCGCTTCCCGGTCGTCGACGCCGGCTCCATGCGGAGATGAATGGCACCCGCGATATCGCGGTCGGAGAGGGGTTGCGGGTAGAACTGCGGGTGGGTGAGCTCGCGGATGTCGTTAGACTGGTAGGCGATCATGGCGAGCCGCTCCACCCCGAGACCGAGGTTCATCACCGGCACCCCGATCCCGTACTCCGCGAGCGCCGAGGGCGAGTAGATGCCGAAGGTGGCGACCTCGACCCAGCCGAGGACCGGGTGGCGGGCGTAGACCTCGGTCTGGGTCCCGGGCATGTAGTACTTCGACCGTTTCTCGTCGGGCTGGAACCGGAACTCAGTGAACCCGAACGCCGAGAGGAGGGCTTCGCTGATGGCTTTGCCCTCTTCGAGGGTGACGTCCTCCCCCGCGACGACGCAGGAGGCCGAGTGGTAGGCCATCAGGCGGGTGGGCCCCTCCTCCTGTTCCCGCCGGAAACAGCGGTCCACCGAGAAGAGCCGGATGGGGAGGTGGCGTCTCTCCCAGAGGGCCGAGAGCGTCAGGAACCAGCCGCTCGTCATGTGGCTCCGGAGGGTGTTGCGCGACGACTCGGGGGCGAGCGCCCGGAACTCGGGGAAGACCGCGTCAAGGATGTGCACCACGGCGGCGTCGTCGGCCTCGAGGACGGCCGCGAGTTCGTGCGTCAGTTCGTCGCCGTCGATCGTCCCCTTTTTGTAGCCGTGGAGGGTCTCGCGGAGTTTCTCCTCAGTCTCTGGCGATATCGCGCGGCCGAGGATCGCCTCGATCCCCTCCACCTGTTTTCTCGCTATCCCGACGTTCGGGCGGGGCAGGCCGCCGAGGTAGAAGACCCGGTCGAGGACGGCCATCGCCTCGGGCCCGAACTGCCGGTAGATATCCGATTCCTCGACGATCAGGGGGTTCATCGCCTCGTCAAACCCCATCGAGAGGTAGGTCTCGCGGAGCCGCTGCATGATCTCAAAGATCGGGTGCGGGGCCGCCCGGGTGTACTTCAGCCGGGGATACCGGTCTGAGATCCCCGGTGGGGTCAGCACCGACGGCCCTTCATGCCAGGCGTGTTCGAAGTCCTCTCTCGCTCTCTTTTTGAACTCTTCCACATCGAATCTCATACGTTCCGCTCCAGGCAGACGACCCGGCTCGCCGGGCTCTCGTCCCTGATGGTATAATCGCAGTGTTGTGCAATCTTCTCGGCAAATGCCCGCACATCGCTGTGTTCAGGCATCTGGTCTCTCTGCAGTCGATTTCTACTGTATCCCAGATACATATAACCCTTTACTTCAACGAAACGGGCGCCGGAATCCTGGTAGAGCGCTGCATACCGTTCAGGCGCAAAGTCGTTGTAGCCGTGCACGACGGTGGTGCGGATTGCGGACCGGCGGCCGGCAAGTCCGGCAAGGCTCTCCTGCACCCGGTCCCAGTAATCCTCTCTCGGCCGGCAGAGGCCAAGGTAGGTCTCCCGGTCGGGAGCGTCCAGGGAGACGTAGACCTGGTAGGGCCGGCACCGCGAAAGGACGTCGGGCCGGGTGCCGTTCGAGACGAGGAACGTCGTGTACCCACCGGTGTTGAGGCCGTCGATCAGCTCCGGGAGACGCGAGTAACAGGTCGGCTCCCCCGAAAGGGATATCGCGACCATCGTGGGGCGGAGAGCCTCCGCGAACCGCTCCGGCGCGACGTAGGGCGAGACCTTGTAGCCCGAGAGCGCCTTCTTCTGGAGGCGCCGGAGATTCTCGATGATCGCGGGGGGAGGGCACTCTTCCTCCTCCACGACCTCGTGCTCGAACGACCGCCAGCAGAAGAGGCAGTGCTGGTTGCACCGGAGGGTCGGGGTCATCTGGACGCAGCGGTGGCTCTCGATGCCGTAGAACTGCGCCTTGTAGCACATCTCCCCGCCCCTGAGCGCCCGCTTGTTCCACATGCAGGGCTTGACGGCCGCTGACGAGGCGGGGCTGACGAACTGGTAGCCCTGCCTCCGGAGGGCCTTACATGCTTCTGAGTGCATCGATACCGAGGGTCACAAGGGATTCCTGCAGGGTGTTCCTGACCGCATCCACGAGCGCGAGCCGGCTGCTCCGGGTCTCGCCCTCGCTTTTGAGCACCGGGTCGTAGTGGTAGAAGGCGTTGAAGAGGTCGGCAAGCTCGCGGGCGTAGGCGGCGAGCAGGTGCGGGCGGAGTTCCGTCACGGTCTGCTCGATGACGACAGGGAACCGGGAGAGGTGCCGGGCGAGCGCGATCTCGTGCTCCGTCTCGTAATGATACGCCGGCTCGAACTCCCCCGCCTTCTCGAGGATGCTGCAGGCGCGGGCGTGGGCGTACTGGATGTAGGGGCCGCTCTGCCGCTCGAAGTTCAGCGCCTCCCGCCAGTCAAAGACCGTGCTCTTCTCGGGGGAGACCTTCACGATGTCGTAGCGGATGGCGGCGACGGCTACCGACTTCGCGATTGAGCGCCGCTCCTCTTCGGGGAGTTCCGGGCGGCGGACGGTCACCTCGTCGTATGCCTTTGCGGTCACCTCCTCGATCAGTTCGTCCGCCGAGACGAACTTGCCCGCCCGGGTGCTCATCGAGCCCTCGGGCAGGGAGACGAACTCAAAGTAGACAATCTCGGGCGGATGTTCGCCAAGGAGTTCGAGGGTGGCCCGGAGCTGGGCGCCGATCAGTTTGTGGTCCGCCCCGAGGACATCGATCATCCGGTCGAAGTTGCGCGCCTTCCAGGTGTGGTAGGCGAGGTCGCGCGTGCTGTAGACCGACGTGCCGTCGCTCCTCCGGAGGATGTACTTCTTCTCGAAACCCCGCTCCGAGAGGTCGACCCAGAGGGTCTCGTCCTCATGGGCCTGCGGCAGGTGCCGGACCCGCCCGATGATCCGGTCCACGTCGCCGATCCGGACAAAATCGCTCTCCCAGACGAACCGGTCGTGGTGGGCGTTCAGGGCGGCGAGGGTCGCCCGGATCCCTTTCGCACAGAGGGAGACGGCCGCCCGGAACTTCGCGACGGTCTCTGCATCGCCGCGCTCCACCTGCTGCATGAGGTGATCGATCTCTTCCGTGATCTCCGGGTTCTTCTGGAGTTCCCGGTTCGCCGCGACGTAGACCCGGGCGACGTAATGATCCTCCTTCTCGTCCTCCCCGCGGGCGAGGCCGAGGTGGTCGAACCCCCAGGAGACGATGGCGATCTGGCGGCCCATGTCGTTTAAGTAATACTGCGCCTCGAGCGGGTACCCGGCCTTCCGGAACGCCCGGACCAGGGTGTCCCCGATGACGGTGTTCCTGATATGGCCGACGTGGAGAGGGCCGTTCGGGTTCGCGCTCGTGTGCTCGAGCACCACCCGCTCGGTGCGGCGCTGGAGGTTCCCGTAGCCGGGCCCGGTTGCCGCCCTGACCGCCTCCGCGAGAAGCGAGGGCCCGAACCGGAAGTTGATGTAGGGGCCCGCCGCCTCGACCCGGATATCCCCGAGTCCGGGATCGGCCGAGAGCCTCTCCGCGATATCGGCGGCGATCTTCTGGGGCGCCCGTTTCTCAACTTTCGCAAGTTTAAACGCTACGGTCGAGGCGATGTCGGCGTGATCCCCCCCTATCGAGAGGAGGACGTCCTCTTCGCCTGTGCATGCCCGGAGCATGCGCTCAACCTGGTGGTACTTCTCCTGAAACATCAGTATCCGGTCCTGTAACGAAGTATTGCCGCGATCCCGCCGAACGCGTTGTAGAGCATCGAGCCTTCTTCGAAGTCGTCTGAGATGATCCGGACCGTCGCGCTGCTCTGGTCTGCAAGCGCGGTCAGCTCATCGATGATATCGACCTCTTCCTCGACGTAGAGGGATGCCCCGTCGTTTGGACAGGTGCCGAAGTCGAGATCCCTGATGTGTTTGCCCGGTTCGATGCTGATCGTCCTCTCCTCGGTGTAGTCGCCGTTCGGACAGGCGAGTTTCAGCCGGGCCCTCCGGAGCTTGTCGGAGAGGAGGAGGGTGTCGACGGCGCCGAGTTCCAGGTTCTTCCGGACGCTCTCCTCACCGTAGGCGGCCGGTCCGTCGTCCTTGACCAGTTCCTGGAGGAACCGGTTCATGACGTTCTTCTCCTTGATGATGTCGAGGCCCTTTAAGGCGTCCGACGCGTTCTCGACGAGCTCGGCAAGCCCGGACTCGTTTGTGTAGGCGACATCGAAGAGCCCGATGATCCGCTTCTGGAGCTCGTGGTGGAGGTAGCCGCCTGCCTCGAACTCCTCCTTGGTCGGGGTCGGGCCGCCGATCAGCACACCTTTGAACTTCTCGAAGAAGTCCTTCTCGGCAAGGAAGATATCACTTGCCCGGTCGCCGATCTTCTTGTAGAACTCGTTGATGGCGATCAGCCGCAGCCGCTGGAACCTGACGCTCGACTGGCCGCCCTTTCGCTGCTTGCCGGGGACCGTCGAGGTGACGCCGTGGACCGGCTCGATCCGGTTGCCCCGGAGAAAGCCGATGTAGGCCTCCCGCCGGTCGAGGACGATCAGGCCGTAGACCTCCTTCTCGCCAAGCATCTGCTGCAGGGGTTCGAGCTCGAACGAGGAGCTGCACCGGTACAGGTAGGTGTTGAGCGGCTCAGGCGGCTCGATGATCTCGCATTCAAGGTCGGTGCGGTCGCCGCCGACGTTGATCGTGCCGCAGAAGACCGCCATGCCGTTCTCCGGCGGGCGCTTGTAGTACTTCAGGCGGGAGAGGATGGAGGATATGGCACTCTGGACGTTTGTCCGGGTCTGTTTGCTCTTGATGTTTGCGCACTGCCCGAACTCGTCACGGAGCTGGGCGGTCACGTCGTATATCTGCTTATCCGGAGGTATATAGAGTGTGATCAGCTCGGTGCCGCTTCCCTCCTTCTCGGCAAGCCTCTCAAGCATCTTTTTAAATTCGTAGCGCTTTCGCGCGGTATCCATCTCTTGCGTCTCTTCCATTGGACGTTCACCAGGCTCGCTGAATAGTATTCATTGGTCGAAGCTACTATGTGTTTCTCCGGAGAAGGCTTAAATCTGCGCACATTTGCCGTCCCCCTCCCGCGCCCGCTCCGGGCCGGGTGTCCCGCGCTCCGCCCGGAGCAGGCACCGGCAGATGAGGCAGATCGTCTTTGCGTCAACGATCCGTTCATCCGCGATCATCGCCGCGAGATCCTTGACGGGGATGCGGACGACCTCGATCACCTCATCCTCGTCCATACCGTAGTCCGAGCAGGGCGAGAGCCCCTCTGCGAGGTAAAGCCATATCCGCTCGTCGGTGTAGCCGGGGGAAGAGTAGATCCAGCCTTTCGGGACAAAGGTTTCCGCCTTCATCCCGGTTTCTTCGATCAGCTCCCGGCGGGCGGTCTCGTGCGGCTCCTCGCCCTCGTCGATGGTGCCTGCCGGTGCCTCAAAGATGTAGGCGTCGACGGCGTAGCGGTACTGCTGGATGAGGTAGCAGTCGTCTCCCTCGACGGGGAGGATCGCGACCGCCCCGCCGGGGTGGATGATCACCCGCTCCTTTCTCTCCCCATCCGGGAGGGTGATCTCCTTTCTCTCGACGGTGAGCCTTCCGGTGCGGTAGACTTCCATGGTCAGCCCTCGTACTCGATCGGGTCGGGCACCCCGAGCTCGCGGAACGCGGCTCTCCTGTAGTGGCACGAAGAGCAGATCCCGCACGCCCGGTCATTGTTCTGGTAGCAGGACCAGGTCTCCTCGTAAGGGACGCCGAGGCGAAGGCCCACGCGGAGGATATCCGCCTTCGTCATCCGGATAAAGGGCGTCATCAGGGTGATACGGGGGTCCGCCGCCGTGCCGAGATCGACCACCCGCTGGAACGCCTCGATGAACTCCGGCCGGCAGTCGGGGTACCCCGGGTAGTCGCCGGTCTGGACGCCGATGAAGATTGCTTCCGCTCGCCGGGCCTCCGCGAGGCTGGTCGCTATGGCGAGGAGGTTTGCGTTCCTGAACGGAACGTAGGTGTTCGGCACCCCCTTCTCCTCCCCGGTATACTCCTCGACCGCGATCGCGGTGTCCGTCAGGCTCGAGGCCCCGATCTTCTTGAAGTGCTCGAGGCTGATCTCGACAAAGTCGCGCGCGTCAAGCATCCGGGCGATGGTCCGGGCGCACGCCCGTTCCTTCTTCTCCGTCCGCTGGCCGTAGGTGAAGTGGAGCGCGATGATATCGTAACCCATGTCCTTTGCGACATAGGCGAGCGTGGCGGAGTCCATGCCGCCCGAGAGGAGGCAGACCGCTTTCATCATTTCATCCCCAGGATCTTGTGCAGTTGCAGTTGAAACCTCACCGGGAGGTTCTCGTCGACGATGTAGTCCGCGATGGCGCGGTAGTCGGACCCCTCCACCGGCGTTATGAAGACCTCGCCCCGGATATCGTAACGGGCCATCACCGCCCGGGCGTAGAGGAAGTCGTCCTCGTCCGCCACCACGAACTTGACGCAGTCGCGGGGGGTGATGAAGGGGAGGAGCGATAGATCGCTCCTCTCCCCCGACGAGGGGCATTTGACGTCCATGCAGATGGAGGCGAAAGCCTGCATCTCCCGGAAGTCGCGGGTGCCGTTCGTCTCGATCTCGACCGTATATCCATGAAGGCTGAACTTCTTGAGGAGCTCGATGACCTCATCCCGCTGCAGGAGCGGCTCCCCGCCGGTGATGCAGATATGGTTCCCGTTCAGGAGCCAGACCCGGTCGAGGACCTCCGCAACGCTCATCCTCACCCCGCCTTCCCATGCGTAGGAGGTGTCGCACCAGGCGCACCGGAGGTTGCACCCGGCGAGCCGGATGAACGTGCAGGGCCGCCCCTGGTTTCTGCCCTCTCCCTGGAGGCTCCGGAAGATCTCACTGACGATCATACGTGCGCTCTGCGTAACAGGTCGTCGACTCCCAGACCCGGATCTTTGCCACGCGGGCATCAAGCCCCTGCCGTGCGGCTTCGGCATCGATCATCTCCGCGATGAGGCCGGCGAGGAGTTCGCTTGTGGGATCGCCGGGCGTGGTGACGACGGGATGGAACGCCTCGATGCACGCCGCCATGGGATCGCCGGCATTCAGGATCACCTGGTGGTCGAACCGCCCGACGACCTCTTTTACGCAGTTGTAGTCAAGGACGATCCCGGTGCGCTCATCCGCCGTCCCTTCGATCCAGACCTCGACCCGCCACTGGTGGCCGTGCAACCGGAAGCATTTCCCCCGATAGTGGATCAGGCGGTGGGTCGCCTCGAAAAAAACCTCTTTGTATATCCGGGTTGTCATCCATGAAGGTTGCCCGCCGGGATATAATATTATATCAGCTCCCGATCAAATAACTAAGGCGAAAGATCGGCGCGCGGATGGGTTCCACAATATATAAATCCGTAACGCGCGTTGCTTTATAGCACACCGGGAGTTGCTCCTATCTACAAATTCAACCGATACGAGGGTATTCAATGGGAAACGGTAAATTCGCAGCCCGAAAACTGAAGCGCGACGCTAAAAGAGACAGGTGGCATGATCCTGTCTACGCCCGGCGTCAGCTTGGACTTGATGTGAAATCTGACCCCCTTGAGGGAGCGCCGCAGGCACGCGGGATCGTTCTTGAGAAGGTGGGTGTCGAGGCAAAGCAGCCGAACTCTGCGATCCGTAAGTGCGTCCGCGTGCAACTGATCAAGAACGGCCGTCAGGTGACCGCATTCGCCGTCGGCGACGGCGCCATCAACTTCATCGACGAGCATGACGAGGTCGAGATCGAGGGTATCGGCGGCAGGCTGGGCAGGTCGATGGGTGATATCCCCGGCGTCCGGTTTGTCGTGACCAAGGTCAACAACGTCAGTCTCAGCGAAATGGTCATCGGGCGCAAGGAGAAGCCGCGGAGGTAAGTGGTATGGCAGAAGCAGAAGCAGTAGAGGCAGGGACCCAGGACCAGAAACTCCTCTTCAACCGCTGGGACATGAGCGAGGTGGAGATCAAGGATCCGAGCCTTGCCCGCTATGTAAACCTGCACGCGATGATCGTGCCGCACTCCTGCGGCAAGCTCGCCGGCCAGCTGTT